>JAOHFB010000001.1 GCA_028097785.1 Candidatus Pelagibacter sp.
AAGATGCCTAAGAAAAGAAAAAAAGCTGCTAAAAAAACTAAGAAAAAAGCAGCAAAGAAAACTAAGAAAAAAGCCAAAAAGGCTAAAAAAGCTAAAAAAAGAAAAAGATAGTAACTTACTAATCTTTAATAAAAACGCTTCTCATTACAAATTGTATGAGAGGCGTTTTTTTTATTCGTCTATATTTTCGTCTGGATCAGTAATAGGCTCTTCAACAGGTAATTCTGTTGTAGATGATTTTGGCACAGAGGCTATTGGTTGAGCTTGAACACCTAAATTTCTTTTTAATGCTTTATCAAGTTTCTTTTGCGTATCTTCCAAAGATACATTCAACACAATTTGAAATTCAGATAAAATTCTTTCATATGCTTTTTCAAATAATTGTCTTTCACTATAAGATTGATCGACCATAAGATCGTCACCTTTGTTTAAATCTCTTACTACCTCTGCTAATTCATAAATTTTACCAGAAGAGATTTTAGCTTCATACTCTTGTGCTCTTCTGCTCCACATTGATCTTTTTATTTTTGGCTTACTTTTTAAAATAGAAATACACTTATTGACTTGATTGATTGTCGCTAAAGGTCTTAAATGAGATTGTTTATTTACCGGAACCATTCCATTGGCCTTATCTTTTTCAAATTTTATAACATAAGTTTCAACATCAATACCACCTATATTTATTTTCTTAAATTCAGTGATCTGACCAACACCATGTTTTGGATAAACAACATGATCTTTTATTTTATATTCTCTTTTTTCAGTTTCCTGTTTTTTTACTTTTTTAATTTCAGGTTTTACCTCATTACTTTTAGAAATTCTTAGGTTATCAACTTTTGGATCCTCTTTTGCTTCAGAGACTTTCACAACCTTTTTTGTTTTAATTATTTTTGGAGTAATTTTTTTTGAAACTTTTGTTGTTTTTTTTATAACAACTTTTTTAGTTTTCTTTATTTTTTCTTTCACTGCTTTTTTAGCTTTGCTAACTTTTTTAACAGTAACTTTTTTCTTCACTTTTTTTTCTGGTTTAGTTTTAAAGATTTTCTTTAAAATATTTTTCGTACTTATTTTGCTCATTTTTAAATTTTTCGTGATCCGTAGGAGGATCTTTTTTTTCATTTATGTTAGGCCAGATTTCTGAATATTTTTTATTGATTTCTAACCATTGTTCGCTCCCAGGTTCAGTATCTGCTTTAATGGCGTCTACTGGGCATTCCGGCTCACAAACGCCACAATCTATACACTCATCCGGTTTAATTACAAGCATATTTTTACCTTCATAAAAACAATCCACTGGACAGACATCAACGCAGTCAGTTAATTTACACTTAATACATTTATCGTTAACTATATATGTCATTACAATTTTTCTTTTTTAATTTTTTCTTTAATATCGCCCATAGTCGAACTGTCAATATATAGTAGACCAGCTAAACGTCTCATCAAATTTGCTTCATAGATATCAACATCATTATTTGAATAAATGATAGACCATAAGGCTTCGACAATTTTAATCTTATCAGCTTCAGGCAAGTTTTTTACCTCTTTTGTAAAATCTAAAATTTGATTTGAATTTTCTTCAATAGATTTTGCTTCATTAATAATTTGAAATATATTTTCTTTATCTGCTCCTAATTCCAAAAGAGTTTTCTTTATAATTTCTTCTTCATTTTCAGTATAGTTTTCATCAATTTTAGCTGCATGAATTAATAACGCACATGATTTAATTAAAAAGTTATTTTCAGTTTTATCTGAATTTTTTTTAAAAAACATAAAAGTTAGCCTAGATTTAATTTTTTTAAGATTTTAAATGGATTTTCGCTAGAAACTTTCTTATTTGAATTTTGTTTAAATTTTTTAATTGGATTATATTTAAAATATGTTTCATCATTTTTATCAAATATTTTATAATTCATTTTTTGTAAAAGTTTTTTAAAGTTATCTTTGCTACAACCTAATAAGTTTAACATCTCAGGTATAATTTTAATTTCCTTATTTTCTTTTGAATTAGGAGAATTTATGATTAGCATAAATAATCTTTCAAGAATGTCTATTCTTACAAACAAATTGTCAAATTTTTCAAAACCACACAAAAGCATAAAATTTTTATTTCTAAGCTCTTTGTCATCTAGAAAATTTAAACCAAATATAGGTGGCTTAATGTTAAAATATTTTTGATGGAAATTTTTCCACAATAAGGTTCTTAAAGAAACTGCTTCTGGTTTAATTAATTGGTATAAAAATACATGGTATCTTCCAAATTTTACTCCAAGTTCTCTTAAAATTTTCCTTTCATTTTGACCAAGTGATTTAAGATAATCAGAAACCTGTTCTCTTTTTAACACACCATTATTTTCATAAAGTTGGTATGCTAAAGCTTTTATTGATGAATTTTTATCTTTTATATTCTTTAAATCGACTAAGCTTTTTAGAACTAAATTAATTTTATCTTGTATCCACTTATTTATAAAATCGCTGAGTTTTTGTTTTTGAATATTATCAATAATATCATCAACTATTAGGTCAAAACTTGGACTCAAATAATCATGACCAGAAGACAATTTAGCAATAGGAAAATCATTCCAATAAATTTTAAAATCGTTATTTAATTCGATTAAGCCTGTATCAATAATGCTTTGAATTCTTTTTTCTAATTCTGGTCCAATTGTTTGTCTTGCAGCTTTTTTTAAAGATTTGATATCTGTTTCTAAGGCACCTTTTTTTAAATCTAATAACAATTTTAGACCATTTATTTTTCCAATAAATTGACCATCTATTATTACATCATTATTTTGAAGTATTTCTGTTTTGAATTCCATATCTTGCTTTAAACCTCTTGCGAGAACACTTGCTCTTTTGTCAATAAATGTTTTTGTAAGTTCCTCATGAAGTCTGTCTGAAAGTCTATCTTCTAGATGTTTTGTTTTCTCGATCCAATAGTCTTGATTTTCTGTCCAATTATTTTTATTTGAAACATAAGACCAAGTTCTAACATTTGCAATTCTATTTGATAAAGAATCTACATTTCCCTCTAATTTATCAAGCTTTATTAGCTGCAATCTCATAAATTCATCAGTAATTTGCTGTTTTCCACTACTTAAATATTTAAATACATTGCCAATTACCTCATAGTGGTTGCCATATGTCTTTTTTACAAAATCTGGTATCTGGCAACATTCCCATAAAAGACTAAGCAATCTTTTATCAAAATCTAAATTTATAAGACTTTTATCTTTTAAAAAATATTTAAGAGCTTTTTCATCTTCACATTCATGAATTTTACGTAACCACCCCATCTGGGGTTTTTCCTCTAAAGACTTAATTAAACTAAAAGGATTATTAAAATTCAAATTTGAGTTTCTCCAAAATAAAGTTCTAATTTCTTCAAATTTGTGTCCCTCTATTAATTCTACATCTTCAGCTGTAATTTCTTTACAATCACCCGTAATTCCAAAACTTCCATTATTTAAATATCTTCCAGCTCTACCAGCGATTTGTCCTATCTCAGATAAATTTAATTTTCTTAATTTTTTTCCATCGAATTTTTTAAGGTTTGAAAAAAAAACATAATCTAAGTCCATATTAATGCCCATTCCTATAGCATCAGTTGCTACTAAAAAATCTACATCCCCCGACTGATAAAGTTCTACTTGAGAGTTTCTAGTCTTTGGACTTAATGAACCCATTACAATTGCAGCTCCACCTTTTTGTCTTCTAATTAATTCAGCAATTGCGTAAACTTCTTCTGCTGAAAAAGCTATTATCGCTGTTTTTCTATTAATTCTTGAGATTTTTTTATGACCTGCGTATGATAATTTAGACAATCTCTCTCTATTTATAAACTCAATATCGCCGTCTAATTTTGAAATTATATTTTTAATAGTATTTGAGCCCATCAGCATAGTAAGTTTTTCACCCCTCATATTTAAAAGTCTATCTGTAAAAATATGACCTCTTTCATGATCTGCACACATCTGAATTTCATCAACACCAACAAAATCTAAATGTTTATCAATTGGCATAGATTCAACTGTGCATAAAAAGTACTTAGCATTGGATGGAATAATTTTTTCTTCACCTGTTATTAAGGCAACTTTATCTATGCTAATTTTTTTTATTACTTTGTCATAAACTTCTCTGGCTAATAACCTTAGAGGAAAGCCAATCATACCTGACTCAAATGAGAGCATTGTCTCAATAGCAAGGTGGGTTTTGCCTGTATTAGTAGGTCCGAGAACAGCAGTAATTTTGTGTTTAGTCATTTCTACCTTTGGTGTACTTTTTTTTTAACCTACCAGATATTGTTGGTGTTAAAGAACAAAAATAGACTAAAACATGACCGAATCGGAGGGTAAAAAGTTCTCATTTTGCTATTAACTTATCTTAGATTACCATAATTAAGATTAATTCTATAATAGTTATTTAAAAATTAAAAATGTTAAAAAATTTAGTTAAAGATTTAAAACCATCATCGACTTTGCTGATAAATGAAACCTCTCGAAAATTAGAGGAACAAGGAAAAAAAATATATAAATTTGGTTTTGGTCAATCTCCATTTAAAGTCCCTGAAGATGTAGTTAGAGAGCTTAAAAATAATGCACACCAAAATAAATATTTGCCAATGCAAGGTCTTTCTGAATTAAGAAGTGCTGTTGCAAAATACACATCTAAAAAAAAAAATTATAATTATAAATCTCAAAATGTAATTATTGGGCCTGGTTCAAAGGAGCTAATGTTTTTATTACATGTTCTATTTGATGGAGAAATAATATTACCAGCTCCTAGTTGGGTTTCTTATGCTCCACAGGCAATATTGGGCAGAAATAAAGTACAAATATTACAAACGAAACGGGAAAATAATTGGTTTCCAACTGCTTCAGAAATTGAAGAAATTGTTTTAAAAGATAAAAATAAAAATTATCTGTTATTTTTAAATTCACCGAATAATCCATCTGGTCAAATTTGTGAAAATTTAGAAGAAATAGCCAGTATTGCTGAGAAATATAATCTGATTATTTTGTCTGATGAAATATATTCTGAGCTAAGTTTTATGGATAATTACAAATCTATCTCTAATTTTTGTCCTGAAAAAACAATTATTAGCACAGGATTAAGTAAATGGTGTGGAGCTGGGGGATGGAGATTAGGTTATTTTTTAGTACCAGACTCTTTAATTGAAATTAAGAATATGATTAATGTTCTAGCAAGTGAAACATTTTCGGCTGTTAGTGCGCCCATTCAATATGCAGCAATTAAAGCATATGAACAAGATCATTCAAAATATATTAATAAATCCAAAAATATTTTAGGGGCAATTGGTAACTATGTTTATGAAAATTTAAGATCAAATAAAGTTCTAATTAATAAACCTCAAGGAGGCTTTTATTTAATGCCAGAGTTTTTAAATAAAAAATTTAATTCATCATCAGAAATGTGTGACAGTATATTAAATGATACAGGTGTTGCTTTGTTACCAGGATCTGATTTTGGCTTTGAACAAACAAAAATGTTAGCAAGATTAAGTTTCACTGATTTTGATGGCCAAGAATTTATGAATAAAATTGAAGACAATCAAAACATTGATAATGATGAAATTAATAAATTTGCACCTAAAATTGTTGAGGGTGTTGATAAGTTAAAAAAATGGTCAGAATCAATATAAAATCTAGCTATACATACCCAATCAATTTTTGTTAAAATTGTAATATAAAAATAACGATATAGAGGGAGAAAAAATGAAAAAAATAATTACATCTCTATCAAGTGCTTTACTGATATTAGCTGCATCTTTGTCATTAACTGGTGTTGCAAAATCAGCAGAGTTTTTCACGATAGGAACTGGTGGACCTACTGGAGTTTATTTCCAAACAGGTAACGCTATTTGTAAAATGTTACACAAGTCAGCAATTAGTGCTGAACATGGAAGAAAAAAAGGTACAGCTAAAGCCTACAGATGTACGGCACCATCAACTGGTGGATCAAATTATAATATTGGTCAAATTGCTGCCGGTGAATTTCAATTTGGTGTTGCACAATCAGATTGGCAATATCATGCTGTAAATGGTTCAAGTAAGTGGGAAGGAAAACAGTATAGTGACTTGAGAGCTGTATTTTCAGTTCACAATGAGCCTTTCCAAATTTGGGCAAGAAAAAAAGCAAAAATTAAAGATTTTGCTGGATTAAAAGGTAAAGTGGTAAACATTGGTAATCCTGGTTCAGGACAAAGAGGAACTATGGAGGAGCTAATGAAAGCTATGGGTGTTGATAATAGTTATTTTAAGTCAACAACTGAACTTACATCTTCAGAACAAGTAAAAGCTTTGTGTGATGGAAAAATAGATGCTTTTGGTTATTCAGTAGGTTTTCCAAATGGTGCGATGGAGCAAGCCGCAACATGTGCTGCTAAAGCTTCACCTATAAATTTAACAGGAGCTGAAGTACAAGGTTTGATTGATGGTGCTGATTATTATGCACAAGCTGTAATTCCAAAAGGAACTTATACAGGTCAGAAAAAAGATGCAACGACTTTTGGTGTAAAAGCTACTGTTGTAACATCTGCTGATGTTTCTGAGGAACTTGTTTATTTAGTTGTAAAAGCTGTAATGGAAAATTTTGATGATTTCAAAAAACAACATCCAGCTTTTGGATTTTTGGAAAAGAAAAATATGATTAAAGATGGTTTATCTGCTCCACTACATCCAGGTGCGATCAAATATTACAAAGAAGCTGGATTAATGTAATCCAAAATCTTAATTAAATTAAAAGGCCTGATTTTAATCGGGCCTTTTTTTTATAATAAGGTATCATATTTATTATGAGTCAAAGCTTTAGTGAAAAAGTTAAAGATAAAATCAATGAAGATTTGTCTCCTACAAAAAATCTTACTGGTTTACATTTAAAGGTTGTTGCAGCAATCGCAATTATTTGGTCATTATTTCAGCTTTGGTATGCATCTCCATTTCCTTTTATTTTTAACTTTGGAATGTTCAAAGGATTGCCTGCAAGAGCAATTCATTTGGGCTTTGCATTAACTTTGGCATTTTTAATTTATCCATTTGTTAAAGGAAAAAAAATTTCTGTATTTGATATTTTAATTAGTTTTGTAGGTGCTTTTTCATGTTTTTATATATACTTCTTTTACGATCAATTAGTGGATAGAGGTGGGGTTCTTTTAAGTATCTCAATAGGAAATAATTTTGATTTACCCATTGAGCTAATTATTGGTAGTCTAGGTATTTTAATTTTGCTTGAAGCTACAAGAAGAGCGATAGGTTTACCATTGGTAATCATTGCGATATGTTTTCTTTTATTTTCATATTTTGGCAGATATGCACCTGAAATAATCTCTCATGGTGGACTTTCACTAAATAGGTTAGTTGGTTTTCAATGGCTGGATCAAGAGGCTATATTTGGAATTCCAATAGGAGTTTCTGTAGATTTTATTTTTTTATTTGTATTATTTGGTGCTCTTCTTGAAACAGCAGGTGGTGGAAAATATTTCTTAGACTTAGCTTTTGCTATGGTTGGCAAAATGAGAGGAGGACCAGCAAAAGCTGCAATTCTTGGTTCTGGAATGACTGGTTTAATATCAGGGTCCTCAATTGCAAACACTGTTACTACAGGCACATTTACAATTCCAATTATGAAAAAAACTGGATTTTCAAAAGAAAAAGCAGGAGCTATAGAAGTTTCTTCCTCTGTTAATGGTCAAATTATGCCACCTGTTATGGGGGCTGCGGCTTTTGTTATGGCAAGTTTTATAGGTGTTACTTATTTTGAAGTTGTTAAGCATGCATTTTTGCCAGCAATAATTTCCTATATTGCACTTTTTTATATATCTCATCTTGAAGCTTTAAAATTAAACCTCAAAGGTATGGAAGATGCTGATGTTCCAAATTTAAAAAAAACATTTTTATCAGGGCTTCATTTCTTAATCCCAATTTTTGTTTTAATTTATATGTTAGTTTATTTAAGGTTCACTGCGTCTTACTCAATTTTTTACGCAACTGTTTCTTTGATTTTAGTTAATTTAGTTTATTTACTGATCAAAAATTCGTTCTCTAAAGATGCTCTCAAAATATGGTTTAACCAAACTATCGTTGGATTTGAAAAAGGTGCATTAAACATGGTTGGTGTTGGAATAGCCATAGCAACAGCTGGAATAATAGTTGGGGCTGTTGGATCAACAGGACTAAGTACAAATTTAATTATAGTCATAGAGTCTATTGCTAAAGATAATGTAACAATATTATTATTTTTGACGATAATATTATGTTTATTATTAGGAATGGGATTACCAACAACTGCAAATTATGTAGTCGTTGCTTCATTAATGGCAACAGTTTTAGTAGATGTTGGTAATGCATCAGGATTTATTTTTCCATTGATTGCGGTTCATTTGTTCGTTTTTTATTTTGGTTTAATGGCTGATGTTACTCCACCAGTAGGGTTGGCCTCATATGCAGCAGCAGCGATTTCTGGAGGTGATCCACTTAAAACAGGGCTACAAGCTTTTTGGTACAGTTTAAGAACTGGTATTCTTCCAATTGTTTTTTTATTTAATCACGAACTACTTTTAATTGGAATAGAAAATATTTGGCATGCATTGGTTGTCATAATAACTTCTTTAGCAGGAATACTGGTATTTACATCAGCAACTCAAGGTTGGTTTATAAATAAATTAAAATGGTATGAGATTATTGTTTTTTTGATAATATCTATTTCATTACTTTCACCAGAATTCGTTCTTAACAAATTTTATCCAAAATATAATTATCAAGATATTAACAATATTAATTCTGTTATTTTAGATCCAAAAAAAGAAGTACGTTTTAAAGTGACTAGACCGAGTCTTTATGGTGATAGATATAAGCTATTCGTGATTGATAAAAATACTTTTGAAGAAGAATATAATCTAGAAGATTATGGAATTAATTTAGTCAAAGAAAATAATAAAATTATTGTTGATAATTTAAAATGGAATGGCCAAGCTAAAAAAAGTGGCTTTGAAATGGGTGATTACATAAGTGAATTCAAGATTGAAAATTCAAATAGGCCTAGCAAGTTATTTGTTTATCCAATAGCTATTTTATTTTTATTAATTTTTGGATACTTGAATTATAGAAGAAAAGAATAATTAACCACCTGGGCCTAAGTTTGAAGGTTTAACTTTTAAAATTTTCCAAACACCTGAAGCTGAGGTAATAATTTTGTTATTACATCTCAATTCACAAAATAAAAATATGAGCGTGTTTGTTTTTTTAAGTATTTTAGTAATTCCTGTTATTTCATCACCTACCCTAGATGTTCCAATAAACTTTAAATCTAATGAAATTGTAACACATGGTGAATTACCGCTAGCTCTATGAGCAGCAGTTCCTGCTCCAGCATCAATTAATGCTGACAAATAACCCCCGTGAGTTATGTTAGCAGCATTTAAATGATTTTCATTAATTGTTGATTTAAATTCATACTCAGTTTCGGACACTGTTCTAAATAAAACACCCCCATTGTGTTTCATAAATCCAGGTTTAATACTTATTTGTTCAAACTCTTCGCTCATATTCTTTTATAATACAAAAGTTAAGATTAATAAAATTATTAAAACAATTATAAAAAAATATACAACTGATTTTTGTAATGAAGCCTTTATAAGCCAATCTAACATTTTAATTTCCTTTTTGGTGGACCGCCCAGAACTCGAATCTGGAATCTCCCGGTTCGTAGCCGAGCGCCTTATCCAATTTGGCCAGCGGTCCTCATTTAATAACTATTTCCATATATCAAAGTTTTTGATGTAATTTAACTTATAAAATATTATGTTGAGTAATTAATGAGCAAAAAATTAGATGATGTTGTAATTACATCTGCTTTGAGAACACCAATTGGAACATATAAAGGTTCTTTAAAAGATTTGAGTGCTGATAAATTAGGCGCTCTGGCAATCAAAGAAGCCATACATAAATCTAATTTGAAGCCTGATCAAATTGATGAAGTAATTATGGGTCATGTTCTTACTTCTGGTCTAGGTCAAAATCCTGCGAGACAAGCATCTATACACGCTGGTATTCCGGTATCAAAACCAGCACATATTATAAATCAAGTATGTGGATCAGGCTTAAGATCTATAGTTTCTGGATTTCAATCAATTAAATTGGAAGAAAATAAAATTATTGTTTCAGGTGGTCAAGAAAACATGTCAAGAGCACCACACTCTTTGTTTTATAGAGAAAATAAAAAATTAGATGAATCTAAATTGGTAGATACAATGGTCAATGACGGTTTAACAGATTCATTTAACCATTATCATATGGGCGTAACAGCAGAAAATGTTGCAGAAAAATTTGAAATCTCTAGAGATGAACAAGATAGCTTTGCATTAAATTCTCAAAAAAAAGCTCAAGATGCTATAGGCAAAAAAAAATTTAAAGACGAAATAATTAAATTACAAATTAATAATAAAGAAAATGTCATTTTTGATAATGATGAACATCCTAGAAATAATTTAATAATAGATGACCTAAAAAAATTAAAAACTGTTTTTAAGGAAAATGGAACTGTTACTCCTGGAAATTCATCGGGCATAAATGATGGTGCAGCCGCAACAGTGCTAATGACAAGAAAACAAGCAGAGCTTAAATCTATAGAACCATTAGTAAAAGTAGTTTCATGGGCGTCATGCGGTGTTGAGCCTTCTTTAATGGGTTTAGGCCCTATTCCGGCAGTTAAAGAAGCACTAATTAAAGCTGATTGGAATATTAACGATGTTGATTTATTTGAAATAAATGAAGCTTTTGCTGCGCAAAGTATAGCTGTGATAAAAGAACTAAAAATTCCTGCTGAAAAAGTTAATGTAAATGGTGGTGCAATTGCTCTAGGTCATCCAATAGGTGCATCAGGAACAAGAATATTAGTTACTCTAATACACGAAATGATAAAGCAAAACAAAAGCAAAGGTTGTGCTGCATTATGTATTGGTGGTGGTATGGGTATAACCATGTGTGTTGAAAGAAATTAAATACTTAACTTTTGTACAATTTTTTTACAGAAATTCATAAAAAAGCCAAATAACGCGTCAAAATAAACTTAATTATAATATTAATAGGTATATAAAACATTTTAATAAAATGAGTGAAAAATTACTTGTTCCAGATATTGGAGATTTTGAAGAAGTTGAAGTTATAGAAGTTTTAGCAAAACAGGGCGATCAATTAAATATTAATGACCCAGTAATTACAATTGAGAGTGATAAATCAAGCGTTGAAATTCCTTCTACTCTAGCAGGTAAGATTGAAAAAGTTGAAGTTAAAGTTGGAGATAAGGTTTCAAAAGGAGATTTAATCCTAAATATTGCTTCCTCAGCAGAAAATAAAAAAGTAAATCCAATTCCAAAAGATACTGAAAGTATTATTAAGCAAGCTGAAGCAGCTATGGCAGAACAAAAAAATGAGACTAAAGTTGCTCATCAACCTGTTCAAAAGAAAGAACAATCAACTATTCAAGTTACAAATGGTAAAGATACAGATCCTTTAGAAACAAAGGATTGGTTAGAATCTTTGTCAGCTGTTATTTCAAAAGATGGAAATCAAAGAGCTCACTTTTTAATTAAGGAATTGATTAATAAAGCATATCGTGAGGGTGCAAATATTCCTTATACTCAAAATACACCCTATATAAATACAATCCCTCCAGAAGCAGAAGTTAAATCAAATGGAGATCAAAATATTGAGAGAAGAATTAGATCTTTAATTAGATGGAATGCAGCTGCAATGGTAGTTAGAGCAAATAAAAAATTTCCAGAATTAGGTGGACACATAGGTACATTTGCTTCTGCTGCAACGTTGTATGATGTTGGAATGAATCATTTTTGGAGAGCAAAAAATAATAAATTTGGTGGAGATTTAGTTTATTTTCAAGGCCACAGCGCTCCAGGAATGTATGCTAGAGCATTCTTAGAAGGAAGATTAGATGAAAAACAATTGGATAGTTTCAGACAAGAAGTAAATTCTGGTGGACTTTCTTCATATCCACATCCTTGGTTAATGCCTAAGTTTTGGCAATTTCCAACTGTTTCTATGGGTTTAGGTCCCATGCTTGCAATCTATCAAGCAAGATACATGAAGTATTTAATTAATAGAGGTCTTATTAAAGATGAGGGTCGAAAAGTTTGGGCATTTTTAGGTGATGGAGAAATGGACGAACCTGAGTCAATGGGTGCTATCGGACTAGCAGCAAGAGAAAAGTTAGATAATTTAATATTTGTAGTTAATTGTAATCTCCAAAGACTTGATGGACCTGTAAGAGGAAATGGAAAAATTATTCAAGAATTAGAAGGCAGTTTCCGAGGAGCTGGATGGAATGTAATTAAAGTAATTTGGGGCTCTTATTGGGATTCGTTAATAGCAAACGATAAAACAGGTCATTTAGTAAAAATAATGAATGAAACAGTTGATGGAGAATACCAAGCGATGAAAGCAAGAGACGGCGCTTATGTTAGAGAAAAATTTTTTGGCAAATATCCTGAAACACAAGAATTAGTATCAAGCTTATCAGATAAAGATATTTGGAGGTTAAACAGAGGTGGTCATGATCCACACAAGGTATATGCGGCTTATGACAAAGCTACAAAAAATCAAGGAAGTCCTACTGTAATTATAGCAAAGACTATTAAGGGTTATGGGATGGGTAAGACAGGTGAAAGTGTGAACACTACCCACCAAACAAAAAAATTAGATGTTGATGATTTACTATACTACAGAGATCGATTTGATGTTCCTTTAACTGATGAACAAGTTAGAAATATTGAATATTTTAAACCTGACGAAAAATCTCCTGAAATTAAATATTTAAAAGAAAGAAGATTAAATTTAGGTGGCTATCTACCTGAAAGAACAACTTACGCAAAACCAATTAAGGCACCATCAAAAGATATCTTTGATTTTATGAAAGTTTCAACTGGTGAAAAAGAAATGTCAACAACGATGGCAATGGTTAGAATGTTTACTAACCTACTTAGAGACAAAAATATTTCACCAAGATTGGTTCCTATAATTCCTGACGAAGCAAGAACATTTGGAATGGAAGGTTTTTTTCAAAAAATTGGTATTTATGCTCATGAAGGCCAAAAATATGAGCCAGAAGATGCTGCACAATTAAGTTCTTACCGAGAGGATAAGAGTGGTCAAGTGTTAGAAGAAGGAATTAATGAAGCTGGTGCAATGTCTTCTTGGATTGCAGCTGCTACAGCATATACAAATCACGACATAGAAATGATTCCTATTTATATTTTTTATTCTATGTTTGGTTTTCAAAGGATTGGTGATTTGGCGTGGGCTGCTGGGGATAGCCAGGCAAGAGGATTTTTAATTGGAGCTACTGCAGGAAGAACTACTTTAGCTGGAGAAGGGCTTCAACACCAAGATGGCCACAGCCACCTAATAGCATCCACGATACCGAATTGTGTAACTTATGATCCAACTTTTCACTACGAGCTAGCGGTAATTTTTAGAGAAGGTTTGAGAAGAATGCATGAAAAAAAAGAAAACGTTTTTTATTATATTACTACAATGAATGAAAATTATTCTCATCCAGAAATGCCAAAAGATAAAAATTGCGAGGAAGGTATTTTGAAAGGAATGTATAAGATTAAAGAATTTAATAAGTTTAAGAAAACAAAAATTCAGCTTTTAGGATCAGGTACAATTCTTAGAGAAATGATGGCTGCAGCAGAAGTTCTTCAAAATGAATATGAAATTGATAGTGAAATTTGGAGTGTAACAAGTTTCAATGAATTAAGAAAAGATGGAATGGAAGTTGAAAGATATAATCTTTTAAACCCTGATAAAGAACAAAAAACTTCATTTGTTGAAAAATGTTTAGGAAAAACTGAAGGCCCAATCATGGCTGCATCAGATTATATGAGAATGAATTCAGATCAAATAAGACCTTATACAAATAAAAGCTTTTATTCTTTAGGAACAGATGGATTTGGTAGAAGTGATACTCGAAAAAATCTAAGAAAATTTTTTGAGGTAGATAAAGAGCATTTAGTTGCTTACAGCTTAAGTATTTTGGCTAAAGAACAATTAATAGCTTCAAAATATGCAAATGAAGCAATAAAAAAATATAAAATTGATGGTGAAAAACCAATGCCTACTAAATTGTAATGTCAGAAACTGAAATTAAAGTACCAAATATTGGAGATTTTAAGGATGTTGAGGTAATAGAAGTTCTAGTTTCTGAAGGTCAAATTCTTCAAAAAAACGATCCTATAATTACAATTGAAAGTGATAAATCAAGCGTAGAAATTCCATCTAACTTTGAGGGTAAAATTAAATCTTTAAAAACAAAAGTTGGAGATAAAATTTCTGAAGGTGATTTGATATTAATTTTAGAGGAAACATCTGCAACAAAAGAAAACACTGAAGAAAAGCCAAATATTGAAAAAGAGTTTAAAAAAATTAAAGTAATAAAACCCGAAACAGAACGAACTTCAATTAATCAAGTTAAAAATTTATCCAATGAAATATCATCTGCAAGCCCAAAAGCTCGAAAATTTGCAAGAGAACTTGGAGTAGATATTACTCAAGTTGTAGGAAGTGAAAAAGATGGAAGAGTTGTTGAGGAAGATATTAAAAAATTTGTTTCATCCACAACAAAAAATATTAATGAAATTAAAGAAGATAAAATAAAAAAAATTAAAAATGAATTTGAACATTCTGATTTTGGAGAAATTGAAATTAAAGATATTCCAAGAGTAAAAAAACTATCTTCGGTTTATTTAACCAATTCTTGGACAACTATACCACATGTTACAAACCATGATGAGGCAGATATAACAGAAATGGAAAACTTTAGAAGTTCTCTGACAGACATGTACACTGGAGAAAAAATCAAAATTACTCCTTTGGCATTTATAATTAAAGCTTTAGTAGCGTCTTTAAAAAAATTCCCGAGTTTTAATTCTTCCATAGATGAAATTGAAACTGGAAAAATGACATTTAAAAAATATTTTCATATTGGAATTGCAGTTGATACACCTAATGGATTAATGGTTCCTAAAATTAGAAATGCTGACAACAAAAAAATTTCACTGCTTAGTAAAGAATTGAAAGAAGTAAGCGAACTTTGTAGAAATCTAAAAATTGATAAAAAAGAATTATTTGGTGGGTCTATGACTATTACTAGTTTAGGAGGAATAGGAGGATCGTTTTTTACTCCAATTATAAATTTTCCAGAAGTTGCAATCTTAGGAGTAGGTAAATCCCAAAAAAAACAAATATTTATTAACGGAAAGTTTCAAACAAGAACAATGTTACCTATATCTTTGTCCTATGATCACAGAATTATTGATGGAGCTGAAGCTGCAAGATTTAATAATGATTTAAAAGAAAATCTTGGCAAAAATTTTGCCTATAAGTTGGCTGTTTAATTTAAGTTATGTCAAAAACTATCTCTTTATTAAGTGCATTACTGTGTACTTTTATTTGGGGTACAACTTTTATTGCTCAAGACACTGGTATGGATAATATTGGTCCATTTACATTCAATGCTGTAAGGTTTTTTATAGGTTTTTTGGCCATCACTCCATTAGTTTTATTGTTTGAAATAAAAAAATTCAAATCTGAGTTTAAAAGTGACACTAAAACTTTCGTTAATCTCTCATTTTTAATTGGTTTATCTTTATTTTTAGGTTCAGCTTTGCAACAAGTTGCTCTTCTTTATACAGATGTAGCTAATGCTGCGTTTTTTACAATTTTTTATGTTCCTTTAGTACCAATTATAATTTTTTTATTTAAACGAACATCAATTCATTGGAGTGTTTGGCCATCTGTAGTTTTATGTTTAATTGGAGGGTATTTATTAACAAATTTTTATGACGCAACAGTTAGACTTGGGGATAGTTTAGTAATACTAGGTGCTTTATTTTGGAGCACTCATATAATTTTTACAGGAATAATTGTAAATAAGTATAATCTTCCACTCACCCTAGGAGCAGCTCAAACTTTCATCGTTGCATTATTTTCTTTTGTAATAGCATTTATTTATGAGGAGTTTGTTTACTTGGAAATTATGAAAGAAATAAATTCTATTTTGTATGCTGGAATTTTATCTGGAGGTTTTGCATTTGTGTTACAAATTTATGCTCAAAAAAATATAACCCCTGCCCCTGCTGCAATAATTTTTTCATTAGAGGGAGTATTCGCAACTATTGCTGCCTGGTTTATTTTGAATCAGATCTTAGATATTAATAATTTACTTGGATGTTTATTTATTCTATGTGGTGTCTTGTTGTCTCAATTGCTACCATTGGTTCACAAAAAATATTCTTAATAAATTATAGCAAATAAAATCAACGCTATTAATATTCTATAAATAACAAACGCATTCATTGAAAATTTATTTATATAAATTAAAAAAAATTTTACAGTCGCAAAAGAAAAAATAAATGACGCTACAATTGCAATAACTACTAAATAATTAAACTCAACTGATTGAGAAAACACATCTTTTAATCCTAAAAAACTAGCACCTCCTAAAGCTGGAATAGAAAGTAAAAATGATATTTTACTGGAGTCTAATCTATTAAATCTCAATATTCTTGCAGCTGTAATAGTTATGCCTGCCCTACTTACTCCTGGCACCAAAGAAAGAATTTGAAATAAACTTATAAATAAAATTGATTGAAGATTTAAATTTGAGGAAATTTTCTTATCAAATCGATTTCTATCTACAATGAATAGTACAATTCCAAAAATTAGAGTTGTCCAAGCTATAATTTTAATGTTTCTAAGTTCATAAATGATACCAGTTGAATATAAGATATATCCAACAATTATTAATGGAATTGACCCAAGAATGATTAGGCTTAAAAGTCTTTTATTATTTTTGACATCTAATAAGTCCACTCTAAAAAAATAGATAATTGCAAACAAGGAACCAAGGTGAAGACTTATATCTATTAATAATGAGCTAGATTTAAATTCATATAAGCTTGAAACTAATATTAGGTGAGCTGAAGAGCTTATGGGTAAAAATTCTGATATGCCTTGAATGGCTGATAATATTAAAACTTCTATAATGTTCTGAAACATTTTATCTAACTAGCTTAAAAAATATTCATTTAAAACAATTCGATTTAAGCATATTAGCTATGCAATTATTAAAAATGCTATAAATTCCAAACTAATATGGCCTAATAAGGTCATAATAACTGACCTATTTTAAGCTTTATTTAATAAAAACAATATATAATTTGCCTTAAATTATAAAAATTATGACTGATAAAATGCTTAAATTTGTAAAAATAGGTCAACAAACTCCACCTAAAAGGGAGATTGATGTCAGAAAAAAAGACTTTAATGAGATTTATGACGAATTTATTAGTGATAAAGCTAAAGAGCAATCTAGCAGATGTTCTCAGTGTGGTGTTCCTTTTTGCCAAGTGCATTGTCCCTTAAGTAATAATATTCCTGATTGGCTTAAGCTAACTGCTGAAGGAAGACTTAAGGAAGCTTACGAATTATCGCAAAGCACAAATAATATGCCGGAAGTCTGTGGAAGAATATGCCCACAAGATAGGTTGTGTGAAGGTAATTGTGTCATCGAACAGTCTGGCCATGGAACAGTAACCATTGGCTCAATGGAAAAATATATTACCGATAATGCCTGGGAGCAAGGCTGGGTAAAACCTATAAATATTTCTCATGAAAAAAACCAAAGTGTTGGAATAATTGGTGCTGGACCAGCTGGCTTAGCTGCAGCTGAAGAATTGAGAAAAAATGGATATAAAATCACAGTTTATGACAGATATGATAGGGCTGGTGGATTGTTAATATATGGAATACCAAATTTTAAGCTTGAAAAAGAAATTGTTGAGAGAAGAACTAAGCTATTAAAAGATGGTGGAATTGAGTTCATTCAAAATTTTGAAGTAGGAAAAGATGCAAGCTTAGAACAATTAAGAAAAAAACATGACGCAATTTTAATTGCAACAGGTGTTTATAAAGCTCGAGAAGTAGAACTTCCAGGTAATGACTTAAACAATATTTTTCCTGCGATGGATTTTTTAACAGCATCCAATAAAAAAGGATTAGGAGATAAAGTAGAACTATTTGATAAAGGAATTTTAAATGCAGAAGGGAAAGATATTGTTGTAATTGGTGGTGGTGATACAGCAATGGACTGCGTAAGAACATCAATAAGACAAAAAGCAAAATCAGTTAAATGTTTATATAGAAGAGACAAAGAGAATATGCCTGGATCAGCAAGAGAGGTTGCTAATGCTGAAGAGGAAGGTGTCGAATTTGTTTGGCTATCAAGTCCAAAGGAATTTAAGGGTATTAACAAAGTTGAAAAATTAATTGTTGACCAGATAAAATTAGGTAATCCTGATGAAAGCGGAAGAAGAAAACCTGAGGTTCAACAAGACTCAAGTTTTGAGATCAAAGCAGATATGGTTATTAAGGCTCTAGGTTTTGATCCTGAAGATTTGCCAACTTTATTTGACTCTAACGAACTGCAACTGACTAAATGGGGAACTATCAAAGCAGATTTTGATTCAATGGAGACGAATTTGAGCGGGGTTTTTGCTGCAGGAGATATAGTTAGAGGAGCATCTTTAGTTGTTTGGGCGATAAAAGATGGAAGAGATGCAGCAGCTTCGATTAAAAAGCATTTAGAAAATAAAGAATTAAAACAGTCAAAAGTAGCTTAATGAAAAATTATAAAAAAAATTTTGAAATACTGAAAAAAAACCATGTCTATTCTGAAGAGATGGAACACGATGCTTGTGGTGTTGGTTTAATTGCTTCTACGGAGGGAAAGAAGTCACGTAAAGTTGTCGAGTATGGAATTGAAGCTTTAAAAGCAGTTTGGCACAGAGGAGCAGTTGATGCTGATGGTAAAACAGGTGATGGTGCTGGGATACATGTAGAAATACCAAAAGATTTTTTTATAGAAAAAATAGAAGTTACAGGTCATACCCACGATAATTCAGAAATCTGTGTTGGAATGATTTTCTTACCAAGAAATGATTATGCAGCACAAGAAAGTTGCAAAACAATAGTTGAAAGCGAACTAACCAAAAATGATTTTAGCATTTATGGTTGGAGGCAAGTTCCAGTCAACCCAAAAGTCTTAGGTGAAAAAGCATTTCAGACAATGCCTGAAATTATTCAAGTACTTTTTAAATCAAATAATCCAGAATTATTGAATAAAGATCTTGAAAGAAAAATTTATGAAACAAGAAGGATAATTGAAAATAAAGCTTTTAAGATTTCTTTGAATAATTTTTATATTTGTTCTCTTAGTTCAAAATCAATCATTTATAAGGGAATGTTTTTAGCAGAAGCTATTTCAGATTTTTTTTTAGATTTAAAAGATGAGAGATTTGTTTCAAGATACGCAATTTTTCATCAAAGATTTTCTACAAACACAGCACCAAGTTGGAATCTAGCTCAACCTTTTAGAGCAATTGCTCATAATGGAGAAATTAATACATATCGTGGTAATAAAAATTGGATGAAAGTTCATGAACAAGAAATGAATAGCCCACTTTTTGATAACATAGAAAATTTAAAACCGGTAATTCAACAGGGGGCATCAGACTCAGCTGCATTGGATAATGTTTTTGAATTATTAAATATTTCAGGTCAACCAGCACCTCTAGCAAAATTAATGTTAGTGCCAGATGCTTGGTCTAAAAAAAATAAAACTTTATCTAGAGATCATCAACAATTATTTAATTTTTTAAATAGTACTATGGAACCTTGGGATGGACCTGCTGCTATTGCTGGAACAGATAATGAATGGGTAATCGCTGCAAATGATAGAAATGGATTGAGACCCTTAAGATATGCAATTACCAAAGATAATTTATTATTTGCAGGTTCAGAAACTGGAATGATTGAACTTAACGAAAAAAAAATTTTAACTAAGGGAAGATTAGGCCCAGGAGAAATAATTGGGGTTAGAATTGAAAAAGGAAAAGTATTCACTAACAGCAAAATCAAAGATTATTTAGCTAAAGAATACAAACATTTTAATTCTCAAATTATCGATTTAGATGAAAAAATTACTATCTCTGGAGAAAAGCATTCATTCTCTGGAGATGATTTAAGACGAAGACAGTACACATTTGGAATGAGTCTTGAAGACTTAGAGCTTATTTTGCACCCAATGGCTGAAGATGCGAAAGAGGCGATTGGCTCTATGGGTGATGATACTCCTCTTGCAGTACTTTCTGATAAATATAGACCCCTCTATCATTTTTTTAGACAAAATTTTAGCCAAGTAACAAATCCTCCAATTGACTCGCTAAGAGAAAATAAGGTTATGAGTCTAAAAACAAGATTTGGAAATTTAGGTAATATTCTGGATTTTGATAATTTAACTAAGCAAAATATTTATGTTTTGAATAGTCCAATTTTGTCAAATTCTCAATTTGACAAATTTATTAATTTTTTTGGTAAAAATTCATTAGTTATTGATTGTACTTTTTCTAAAGATCAGTCTTTATTTGAGGCAATAAAACAAGTCCAAAAAGATGCTGAAATTGCTGTTAGACAGGGTGTTACCCAGTTAATTTTGAGTGATAAGGGATTATCCGAAACTAATTTGCCTATTCCTATGTTGTTATGTGTAGGAGCAATCAATTCATTCTTGATAGAAAAAAAATTAAGAGGATATGTTTCTATAAATGTTCAATCTGGAGAAGCTTTAGATACGCACTCATTTGCCACCTTAATTGGTGTAGGTGCAACTACAGTAAACCCATACCTTGCTTTTGACAGCTTATATCAAAGACATGAAAAAAAACTTTTTGGAAAATTTAGTTTTGATGAATGTGTTGAAAGATACATTAAATCTGTAAATGCTGGTCTATTAAAAATCATGTCTAAAATGGGAATTTCTGTTTTGAGTTCATATAGAGGGGGATGCAATTTTGAAACTGTTGGATTGAGCAGAACGATTGTTGCTGATTATTTTCCAGGTGTGGTATCTAAAATTTCTGGAATTGGATTAACAGGAATAGAAAAAAAAATTAGATCTATTCATAAAGAAGCATTTGAAAGCTCTGAAACCATTTTACCAATAGGCGGAATATATAGATATCGTAAAAATGGAGAAACACACCAATATCAAGGAAAATTAATTCATTTATTGCAAAGCGCTGTAGGATCAAATTCTTATGAAGCTTATAAAAGGTATGCGGAAGGAATATATAATTTACCACCAATAAATTTGAGGGATTTAATTGATTTCAGATCAAAAAAATTGAAAGGATCGATTGACATCTCTGAAGTTGAACCAATACAAAATATACTTAAAAGATTTGGGAGCGGAAGCATGTCACATGGAGCGCTTTCAAAAGAAGCTCATGAAACACTTGCCACAGGAATGAACAGAATTAAAGGTGCCTCTTGTAGTGGTGAGGGTGGAGAAGATGAGAGTAGGTTTAAAGTTCTAGAAAATGGAGACAGTGCAAATTCTAGAGTAAAACAAATAGCTTCAGCCAGATTTGGTGTAACAGTTAATTATTTAAATAATTGTAATGAAATTGAAATTAAAATAGCTCAAGGAGCAAAACCAGGAGAAGGTGGACAGCTACCAGGGTTTAAAGTTACTGATGAGATTGCAAAATTAAGACATTCAACACCTGGAGTTACTTTAATATCACCTCCACCACATCACGATATTTATTCAATAGAAGATCTTGCTCAACTTATTTATGATTTGAAACAAATAAATCCTAAAGCAAGAATTGGGGTTAAACTTGTTGCGTCATCAGGTGTAGGAACAATTGCAGCGGGTGTTGCTAAAGCAAAAGCAGATATAATATTAATATCTGGACATAATGGCGGTACGGGCGCAACACCGCAAACTAGCGTTAAGTATGTTGGAATACCATGGGAAATGGGTTTAACAGAAGCTAATCAAGTTTTAACATTAAACAATCTAAGACACAAAGTTACTCTTAGAACTGATGGTGGCATTAAAACAGGAAGAGATGTTGTTATTGCAGCAATGATGGGAGCAGAAGAGTATGGAGTGGCAACTACTGCGTTAGTTGCTATGGGATGTATCATGGTTAGACAATGTCATTCTAATACATGTCCTGTTGGTGTTTGTACTCAAGACGAAAAACTTAGAGAAAAATTTACAGGCACCCCAGACAAAGTAGTTAACTTATTCACTTTTATAGCATCTGAAGTACGGGAAATTTTAGCAAAAATAGGTTTTAAATCATTGAACGATATAATTGGAAGAACAGATCTTTTAATGCAGGTTAGCAAAGCCTCTCCAAATCTTGATGATTTAGATTTGAACCCACTTTTTGTACAAGCAGATAACGGCAACAATAAAAGATATTGTGAAAATCAAGAAATAAACCATGTACCAGATACACTTGATCAAGAAATTTGGCCAGAGATTGAAAAATCTTTAGACAGCTCTGAAAAAATAGAAAAAGAATACATTATTAAAAATACGAATAGAGCAGTTGGAACTAGAATATCTCATCACCTCTATAAAAAATATGGATATGAAAAACTTAATGAAAACTTTTTAGTATTAAATTTCAAGGGTTCAGCAGGACAATCATTTGGTGCTTTTTCAGCCAAAGGATTAAAACTTGTTCTTAAAGGAGATGCTAACGATTATGTAGGTAAGGGGTTATCAGGGGCAACAATTTCAATAAAATTATCTGATGAAAGCAATTTAATTTCAAATGAAAACACTATTATAGGTAACACAGTTTTATATGGTGCAACATCAGGAAAATTATTTGCAGCTGGACAGGCAGGAGAAAGATTTGCTGTTCGAAACTCTGGAGCAACTACGGTAATTGAAGGATGTGATTCAAATGGTTGTGAATATATGACAGGAGGAACTGTAGTAATCTTAGGTGATGTAGGTGATAACTTTGCAGCTGGGATGACAGGAGGAATGGCATTTATCTATGATAAATCAGGAGAATTTGAAAAAAAAGTTAATGATGAGTCTGTTGTATGGCAAAATATAGAAACAGATTATTGGAAAACATTTCTTAAAGATTTAATCCAAGAACATTTTAAAGAAACTGGATCTAATTTATCAAAAATGTTAATTGAAAATTATGATGAAGAATTAAAGAATTTTATTCAAGTTTGTCCAAAAGAAATGTTAGACAAGTTAAGTAATCCAATCAGCAACAAACCATTTATTAAAGAAGTTAGTTAAATAATTAGTTTTAACTCCTTCATTATTATTTTAAGCCATCTTTGACTTGATAAACTGTGATCACCATTATTAATAATAACTAATTTTTTTTTTGCTTTTTGAAATATTTTTAAAACTTTTCTTGAATAAGAAACAGGCACCACTTCATCTTTTTGACCATGAACCATAGTAACATTTATTTCAGAATTTATTTTTTTATTTAAAACCTTATTTTTTCTACCATCTTTTATCAATTGTAGAGTAATTGGATATTCATAATTACCGTGTTTTAATTGTAAAATTCCTTTTTGGATAGTTTCAGACTTCATTTTTTTTGTGAACTTTTTCCACATCAAGTTTTCTAAAAATTCAGGAGCAGAACCTATACCTAAAAATCCTTTTATTTGACTTTTAAATTTTTGAAATTGTTTAAGTGCTAACCAGGCACCCATACTTGAACCAACAATAATAAAATCATTTTTCTTCACAAATTTTTTAATAAGAGCTGACGTTTCGTTGCTCCATTTTGTAATATTGCCATTTGTAAATTTTCCCGATGATTTTCCATGTCCAGAATATTCAAGTGCTAGAAAACTCAGTTTGTTTTGTTTAGCAAATTTTAAAAAAGCATTTGGTTTTTTTCCTTCTAAATCAGACATAAAACCATGTAAAAAAACAATAAAAGGAGCACCTTTATGAATATTACAAACAAATCTTATTTTCTTACTTTTTGAGACTCTGTAATATCTAAAATAAGTCATAATCATTTATATGTTTAATCTAATAATATATAATCATATCAAATGTCATCTAATTTAAAAGTTTTACAAGTTATACCAAAATTAGGTTACGGAGGTGCTGAAACAGGTTGTTATGATATTGCTCATTACTTGCCAGAAAATGGTTGTGGATCATTTATTGTAACAAGTGGAGGAGAACTTCTTAAATTTATTGATAAAAAAAAAGTAAAAATAATAAAACTTCCTGTACATAGTAAAAATCCTTTAATTATATTCATTAATTTTTTAGCTTTAGTTGCAATTATACTCGTTAAGAATATTTCAATTGTACATGCAAGGAGTAGAGCGCCAGCCTGGTCTTGCTTGTTAGCAGCTAAAATTACAGGTAGAAAATTTGTTACTACTTTTCATGGAACTTATAATTTTAATAATAAAATTAAAAAATTTTATAATTCTGTAATGGTTAGGTCTGACTTAATCATAGCAGGTTCTAATTTTATTTTTTCTCATATTAAAGATAATTATACAAAATATCTTAATTCTAAAAAAAAACTTTTAGTTATATTCAGAGGAATTAACGTCGACTATTTTGATCCAACTACCAAATTAGATAGTGATGAAAAAAAACTATTAAAAAAATGGCAAATAGAAAAAGATAAAAAAATAATTCTTTTACCTGGCAGATTAACAGGATGGAAAGGACAAGAAGTTTTTATAGAAGCAATTAATTTAGTTAATATTGAACTTGGATATGAAGCCTTTTACGCTGTAATTCTTGGAAGTGATCAAGGTAGAGATCTATATAAAAAAAAACTTATTAGAATTACAGAACAACACAGATTAAATAACCAAGTTAAATTTATTGATCATTGTAATGACATGGCTTTAGCCTACAAAGTTTCAGATATAGTAATATCTGCCTCTATCGAGCCAGAGGCTTTTGGAAGAGTTGCAGTTGAGGCCCAATCAATGGAAAAACCAATAATTGCAAGCGATATTGGCGGGTCTAATGAAACTATAATTGATGAAAAAACTGGTTTTTTATTCGATTCTAGCAATGCAAAATCATTAAGTGAAAAAATTTTGAAAGTTCTTTCTATGGATGAAACATTGTTACAATCAATAGGTAAAGAAGGAAGAAAAAACATAATTCAAAAATTTAATGTTGAAAAAATGTGCTTTTCTACTTATTCAGAGTATAAAAGAATATTAAATTAATGCCTATAATTACCTTACCAGATGGAAATAATTTAACATTTCCAGACAATGTTACAGGTCTAGATGTAGCTGAAAAAATTAGTAAATCACTTGCAAAACAAGCTATGGTTATAAGTGTTGATGGTGATTTAAAAGATTTAGATTTTTTAATAGAAAAAGATTGTTCAATTAAAATTTTTACGTCAAAAAATCCTGAAGGCCTAGAAACTATTAGGCATGATACAGCACATATATTGGCAATGGCAGTACAAGAATTATTTCCAGGGACACAAGTTACTATTGGGCCAGTTATTGAAAATGGTTTTTATTATGATTTTGCTAGAAAGGAACCTTTTACTGAGGACGATTTAGAAAAAATTGAAAATAAGATGAAAGAAATTGTGGATAGAAATGAAATCACAAAAAGAGAAGTCTGGGAGAGAAATAAAGCTATTTCACATTTTAAAGAAAAGGGTGAAACTTATAAAGCAGAGTTGATTGAAGCAATCCCAGAAAATGAGGATGTATCTATTTATTTTCACGGTGATTGGCACGATCTATGTAGAGGCCCACATCTTTCTTCAACAGGTAAAATTGGAAAATTCTTTAAACTCACAAAAGTTTCCGGAGCTTATTGGAGAGGCGACTCAAATAATGAAATGCTCCAAAGAATATACGGTACAAGTTGGGCAACTCAAAAAGATCTGGATGAATATTTAAAAAGAATTGAAGAAGCTGAAAAAAGAGATCACCGAAAACTTGGAAAAGAAATGGATTTATTTCATTTTAGAGAAGAAAGTCCAGGGTCAGTATTTTGGCACGAAAAAGGTTGGGCTTTATTTCAAAAATTAATTAATTATATGAGAGCTAGACAGGACGCCGCTGGTTATAAAGAAGTGAATACACCTGAGATATTGGATAGACAATTATGGGAAAAATCTGGTCATTGGGAAAAATATGGTGAAAACATGTATACCTCAGAAACTCCAGACGAAAAAGTATTTGCTATTAAGCCTATGAATTGTCCTGGGCATATCCAGGTATTTAACCAAGGTTTAAAAAGCTACAGAGATCTACCTTTACGTATAACAGAATTTGGAAAAGTACATCGCTATGAACCTTCTGGAGCGCTACATGGCCTATTAAGAGTGAGAGCATTTACTCAAGACGATGCTCATATATTTTGTTCTGAGGATCAAATTACAAGCGAATGTTTAGAAGTAACTAATTTAATTTTAGATATTTACAAAGATTTAGGTTTTGAAAATGTAATTCTAAAATATGCAGATAGGCCAGATGTAAGAGTTGGTGATGATGAAGTTTGGGATAAAGCCGAAGCTTCTTTACTCGAGGCGGTCAAAGCATCTAAGTTGGAATATAGTATTAATAAAGGTGAAGGTGCATTTTATGGTCCTAAAATTGAATTTGTTTTAAGAGATGCAATTGGAAGAGATTGGCAGTGTGGAACTTTGCAAGTTGATTTAAATTTACCAGGAAGATTAGATGCCTCTTATGTTGATAAAGATGGAACCAAAAAAGTTCCTGTTATGCTTCATCGGGCATTATTTGGTTCATTAGAAAGATTTATTGGAATTTTAATTGAAAACTATGCTGGAAAGTTTCCATTTTGGATATCTCCTTTGCAAACTATGGTGATACCAATTTCAGAAGAATTTAATGACTATGCAGTTAAAGTATCAAAAAAAATAAAAGATGCGGGCATTAGTTCATCGGTAGATTTAAAAAATAATAATTTAAATTACAAAATTAGAGATCATTCTTTAGCAAAAATACCGGTTTTATTAATTTGTGGTAAAAAAGAAGTTGACTCTAACTCGGTAACGATTAGAAGATTAGACACGAACAAACAAGAAAATATGGATATAGACCAATTTTTAAAAACATTCTCTGCTTTAAATAAAGCATCCTCAAACTAAGTGGCAGATTTTAAACAAAATTACTTTCAAAGAAGAACAAAAGACAGGGGTCCAAGATCTAACAATAGAATCTCGTCTCCAGATGTTCAGGTAATAGCAAGTGATGGTGAAAATCTTGGTGTGATGAATACCAATGAAGCAATTTCAATGGCAAAAAATCAAGGACTAGATTTAATAGAGATAGCAGCGAATGCAAATCCACCTGTTTGTAAAATTATGGATATGGGTAAGTTTAAATACGATGCTCAAAAGAAAGCAAATATTGCTAAGAAAAAACAAAAAATTGTTTTATTAAAAGAGATTAAAATGAGACCTGTAACAGAAACTCATGATTATGATTTTAAGGTTAAAAATGCAAAAAAATTTATTGCTAAAGGGGATAAAGTAAAATTTACTGTAAGATTTAAAGGTCGTGAATTACAACATTCTCATTTAGGAAAAGAATTGATGGATAAGATCAAAGAAGACATGAAGGATATTGGTAAGGTAGAATTACACCCCAAGTTCGATGGTAAGCAAATGATCATGGTAATTCAGCCTTTATAGGCCTTAATATAGGTTGTAAATTTATATCAATCTTTGTATAACACCGCAGAATTATGCCAAAATTAAAAACAAAAAGCTCAGCTAAAAAAAGATTTAAAATATCAGCCACTGGTAAAGTAATGACTGCTCAAGCTGGTAAAAGACACGGTATGATTAAAAGAACAAATTCACAAATAAGAAAGTTAAGAGGCACAACAACTATGTCTAAGCAAGACAGCAAAATTGTTAAATCATACATGCCTTACAGTTTAAGAGGTTAATAATGGCAAGAGTAAAAAGAGGCGTAACCAGTAAAGCAAAGCATAAAAAAGTTTTAAAAGCTGTCAAAGGTCAATGGGGCAGAAGAAAAAATACTATCAGAGTTGCAAAGCAAGCGATGGAAAAAGCGATGCAATATGCTTACAGAGATAGAAGAAATAAAAAAAGAGATTTCAAATCTTTGTGGATACAAAGAATTAATGCTGGTGTTAGAGCTGAAGGATTAACTTATTCTAAATTTATCAATGGTCTTGGAAAATGTGGCATAACAATTGATAGAAAAATTTTAGCTGAAATTGCTTACGATAGCCCAGAAGCATTTAAAACAATTGTTCAAAAAGCTCAATCCGCTTTAAATTAATCTTCGCTATTGTTTTTATTTCTTAAGGAAATAATCTATCAATATGTCAGACATAAAAAATATTCAAAATGACTACTCGGCTAAACTTAACAATAATTTAAGTTTAGAAGAAATTAATCAAATCAAGACAGAGTTATTTGGCAAAAACGGTTTGATATCTTCCCAATTCAAAAATATTGGATCTATACCAGAGACAGATAGAAAAAAATTTGCATCAGATCTTAATCAAATTAAGGATGAGTTACAAAATTTAATAACTAGTAAAATTGATGAAATTGAGTCAAAAAAAATAAATGAAAAATTAGAAAAAGAAAAAATGGATGTAACTCTTCCTGAAAGACCTTTTGCCAGAGGTAAAATTCATCCTGTTTCACAAACTATAGACGAAATTTCATCAATTTTTTCTGAGATAGGTTTTAGTGTTGAAGAAGGCCCAGATATCGAAAATGAGTATAACAATTTTACAGCTTTAAATACACCTGACAATCATCCAGCAAGAGATATGCATGACACGTTTTATCTTAATGAGAATAAAGAAATTTTATTAAGGACTCATACATCTCCAGTTCAAATTAGAACAATGCTAAAAGACAAACCTCCATTTAAGATTATTGCGCCTGGGAGAACTTACAGGTCGGATAGTGACCAAACCCATGCACCAATGTTTCATCAAGTAGAAGGTTTGCATATAGATAAAGATATAAATATGGGACATTTAAAGGGTTGCTTAAATTATTTTATTAAAGAGTTTTTTGAAGTTGAAAAAATTAAAATGCGATTTAGACCAAGTCACTTCCCTTTTACTGAACCATCTGCTGAAGTAGATATTGGTTATGAAATTAAAGATGGGAAAATTGTTATTGGAGAAGGAGACCAATGGCTTGAAATATTGGGTTGTGGAATGGTTCATCCTAATGTTTTGAAAAATGTGAAAGTTGATCCCTCAAAATATCAGGGATATGCATTTGGAATAGGAATTGATCGATTAGCGATGCTTAAATATGGGATTAATGACCTAAGAGCTTTTTTTGATTGTGATTATAGATGGTTAAATCATTTTGGTTTTGATCCTATAGATGTGCCAACTAATTATAGAGGTTTAAGTCGATGAAAATCACATTTGATTGGTTAAAGGATCATTTAGATACCAAATTAAATGAGGATAAGCTTTTAGAACAACTAACTAATGTCGGGCTTGAGGTTGAAAGTGTAGAAAACTTATCAGCTGGTCTTGATTTATTCAAAGTAGCTAAAATTTTAAAGACAGAAAAACATCCAAATGCTGATCGACTAAAAGTTTGTGATGTTGATGTAGGAGAAAAAGAGATAAAAAAAGTTGTGTGTGGTGCACCTAATGCAAGAGAAGGATTAATTACAATATATGCACCCCCTGGAGCCATTGTTCCAAAAAGTAAAGTAAAATTGGTGGTTGCTAAAATTAGAGATGTTACTTCTTATGGGATGCTTTGTTCTGAGTCTGAATTAAATTTATCAGATGAAAGTGATGGAATAACTGAATTGCCATCAAAAAAATATGAAAAGAGTATTGGAAAAAGTTATTTTTCAAAATCACATTCCAATCTTATAGATCTATCGATTACTCCTAATAGGCCAGATTGTCTTGGTGTTAGAGGAATAGCAAGAGATCTTGCTGCCGCAGGTTTTGGAAAATTGAAAAATTTAAAAGAAAAAAGAATTAAGTCAAATGCGAAACAAACTGTAAAAGTAAAAATTAATAAAGAAAAAAATCAAGCTTGTAGTTCTTTTGGTAGCTGTTTAATTTCCAATGTAAAAAATACTGAAAGCCCTAAATGGTTAAAAGATAAACTAGTTTCAATTGGACAAAAACCAATTTCAGCAATAGTTGATATTACCAACTATGTAATGCTTGATATTAATCGTCCACTACATGCCTATGATGCTGATAAAATAGAAAAAGGTATTGTAGTTAGAAATTCAAAATCTGGTGAAGAGTTTACAGCTCTAGATAATAAGAATTACAAATTAGATGATGGGATGTGTGTAATTAGCGATAATAAAGGTGTGTTAGGGTTAGGTGGAATTATTGGAGGCACAAGATCAGGCACTGAATTTGATACAAAAAATATTTTATTAGAGTCAGCTTATTTTGAGCCTAGATCTATTAGAAGCTCATCAAAAAAACTAAACTTAGATACAGACGCAAAGTTTAGGTTTGAAAGAGGCATTGATCCATTCTCGATTGAAGATGGATTAAATAAAGCAGCACAATTAATTAAAGAGATTTGTGGGGGAGAAATTAGTAAAATTGATATTCAAACAATTGAAACAGCAAAAGCTAAAACCATAAAATTTGATACTAATTTATTTGAAAAAATAACAGGATTTAAAATTTCAATTAAGGAAATGCTTAAAATCTTAGAAGATCTTGGTTTCAAAATTAAAAAAGAAAAAAAACATTTAAAATTAACCATCCCAACTTGGAGGCCAGATATTTCACAGGAAATAGATGTTGTTGAAGAGTTAGTAAGGATAACTGGCTATGATAAAATAAAAACTATAGATCCAATCAAAGAAAGAAATAAATCCACTTTAACTCAGTCTCAAAAGTTATTTCATTTTTTACAGAGAGCAATTGCATCTAAAGGATATTTAGAGGCAATAACATGGTCATTTACTGACTCAAATTACAATGATCATTTTAAAGATCAAAATAAGGAAATTAAAATAGTAAATCCAATCAGCTCAGAGCTAGGAGTTTTAAGAAATTCGATTTTTTCAAATTTAATTATGTATATGAATAAAAATTTGGATAGAGGTTTTAAAGATTTATCAATATTTGAAATAGGGCCAATTTTTACCGGCTCAAATCCTGGTGAACAAAACACTGTCGTTTGTGGTTTATCGGCAGGTAAAAGATCAAGATTATCATGGATTGAAAAAGAGAGAAACGTTGATGTATTTGATGTTAAAAGAGATGTAGTCCAAACTTTAATCGAAGCAGGATATAATTCAGATAAATTTTTTATAGATGATGAAACACCAAATTATTACCATCCAGGTAAGTCAGGTAGGCTATTTTTAAATCGAGGTAAAGATCAAATTGCAGCATATTTTGGTGAGATTCATCCAAATATTATAAAAAAAATAGATATCAAAACAGATTCATTAGTTGGATTTGAAATTTTTCTAGACAATTTAAAATTACCAAAGAAAACATTAAAAGATCAAAAAACTAAATTTGAAGTATCAGATTATCAAAAATCTGAGAGAGACTTTGCTTTTGTAGTTGATAAAGAAATTAAAGCTCAAGACTTAATTAATGCCATTTCAAGTGTGGATCAAAAACTGATTAGCAATATTAAAGTTTTTGATGTCTATGAGGGTGAAAATATTCCTGAAAATCAAAAATCAATTGCAATTAGTGTGACCATACAATCATCCGAAAAAACATTGAATGATAGTGATTTAGAAAACATCAATAATTCTATAATTAAAACAGTTGAAAATAAAACTGGCGCTAAGATACGATCTTAAACCAAATGAGTAATATCGATAATATTAGAAACTTTGCAATTATTGCGCATATCGATCATGGTAAATCTACAATAGCAGATAGAATAATTCATAGCTGTGGAGGGCTTACTGAGAGAGAGATGAAAGCTCAAGTATTAGACTCAATGGATATTGAGCGTGAAAGAGGAATTACAATCAAGGCTCAAACAGTAAAACTTAATTATAAAGCAAAGGATGGAAAAGATTACATTTTAAATATAATTGATACTCCTGGTCATGTCGATTTTAGTTATGAAGTAAGTAGATCCCTTTATGCTTGTGAGGGATCAATTTTAATTGTTGATAGTACTCAAGGAGTAGAAGCACAAACTCTTGCAAATGTTTATCAAGCTTTAGATATTGATCATGAGATTGTGCCAGTTTTAAACAAGGTTGATCTTCCAGCATCAGATTTAGACAGAACAAAAAAACAAATAGAAGAAGTGATAGGTATTGATACCGAGAACGCAATTCCATGTTCTGGAAAAACAGGTGAAGGTATAGAAGATATTTTAGAGCAGATTATTACAACTTTGCCTAGCCCTAAAGGTGAAAGTTTCGGTGATTTAAAATGTTTATTGGTTGATAGTTGGTACGACACATATTTAGGAGTGGTAATTTTAGTAAGAGTTATTGATGGTAAAATTTCTAAAAATATGAAAATTAAAATGATGTCAACTAATCAAGAATATATTGTTGAAAAAGTTGGTGTATTTACACCAAAAGCCACAGATATCAACGAGTTAAACGCTGGAGAAATTGGATTTATAACAACTGGAATAAAAGTTTTATCAGAAACAAAAGTTGGAGACACGATATGTGATGCTGCCAAACCTTTGAAAGAAGCCCTTCCTGGTTTTAAACCAAGTAAGCCAGTAGTGTTTTGTGGATTATTTCCAGTAGATAGTTCTGAGTATCAAAAATTAAAAGATGGTTTAGCTAAATTACAATTGAACGATGCAAGTTTTTCATTTGAGCCCGAGTCATCTTCTGCGTTGGGACTAGGTTTTAGATGTGGTTTTTTAGGGTTACTCCATTTAGAAATTGTTACTGAAAGATTAGAAAGAGAATTTGATGTAAACTTGTTAACAACAACCCCAGGGGTAGTATACAAAGTTCATATGAATAGTGGAGATGTTGTTGACCTACATAATCCTTCTAGCTTACCAGATCCAACTTTAATTAAGTTAATCGAAGAACCTTGGATAAAAGCAACAATAATTACTCCAGATGAATACTTAGGCTCTATTATAAAAATGTGTCAGGATAAAAGAGGAGTACAAACTAATTTGAGTTATTCTGGAAATAGAGCTGTTGTAAATTATGAACTACCTTTAAATGAAGTGGTTTTTGATTTTAATGATCGCTTAAAATCGATGACTAGTGGATATGCTAGTTTTGATTATGAAATTATAGAACATAGAGAAGGTGATTTAGTAAAACTTGGAATTTTAGTTAATGCTGAGCCAGTAGATGCATTGGCCATGATGATTCATAAAGATTTTGCTCAAAGAACAGGAAGAGAAGTTTGTGAAAAACTTAAAGATTTAATTCCAAGACATAATTTTATGATACCAGTTCAAGCTGCAATTGGTGGCAAGATAATAGCTAGGGAAACTATTAAGGGTTTTAAAAAAGACGTTTTAACTAAAATTCATGGAGGAGGAGCTACAGATAGAAAAAGAAAGCTTCTTGAAAAACAAAAAAAGGGTAAAGCAAGATCAAAACAATTTGGTAGAGTAGAAATTCCTCAAGAAGCATTTATAGGTGTTCTTAAGATTTCAAAAGAAAAATAGATTAACTATCAACCTAGTAAATAAATAAATTTAGTTACCAATTTATAAAAAAAGATTTTTGCCTCTATAACTTCCGTTAAATTCTTCAAACTTTTCGTGTTCTTTAGAATAGTGATGCCAGTTATTTTTTGAGTTATTATACAATGATAACCATTCATGAAAATCAACTGTTCTCGTAATTTTATCAGAGTAAGTTTTTAAATATCTATATTCTACTTCCCATTCATATTTGAACCACAAGGAATCCAATGAAGAGTTATCAATAATGCAAAAATAATCTCTTAAACATCGCCACCAATTTTCTAAATCCCAAGTTATATTATCTTCAATTTTGCCTATAAATCTAGAGCACAAAAAGGTTTCAGGACAGAGAGGGGTTTCATTAATGAAATAATTTTTTTCATTTAAGCCCATTTTTTCTAGACCAATATCATAACTTTCTTTATCCCAATAATTGATAAGATCTTCAGTTTCACCAAACATCATTAAGTCAGTTAAATGATAAAGAAAAAATTTAAAAGTACCCATGGGAGGTACTAATATCCTAGACTTTATAAGCTTATTTTCTTTAACCGGAAAAGTTTTTATTAACGATATTAAAAAAGTTTCTAAATTATTATTATAAACTCTATGATCTGTTCTAGTTTTTAAACAGTACTTAATATTTTGTTTTTTAGCAAAATTTAATGCAACATTTGTTGATATAATTTGTTTATTGATATTAGATCTAGATTTTTTAATCACACCATCATTATTTAATATAATATGAACATTTTCATCTTGTAATTCTTTAATCAGTTCTTTTTTTTCACTTTCCCAAGTAGAAATAATAATTAATGAATTTTTAAAAATTTTTTTGTAAATTTTCAGTGTATTTTTTAAAAAATTAGCATTTTCCTCTATTGGGCCCTGTATGATTACTGCAAATTTTTCAGAAATTTCACATGTACTTTCTAAGTTAAAATCCTTAGAAAATTTTGGTCTTAAATGATATGTTAAATAATTATTAAATGTTAAATCAACTAAAAAACCACTCTCATTCCTAACAAGACTTTGCCCGGCTGTTTTTTTATCTAATTTAGTCTTTAAGAAATTAAATTTTTTTATAAAATATTTCCATTTTCTTTGATTATTTATGTAATTATCACCAAAAATTTTTTTTAATATATTTTTTGATCTAAATTTATGATAGTTTTCTCCAAGTAACTTTTTCTTGATCTTCTTGAACATTATTTTAATTTTCTAAGAAAATTATTAAGGTCCTCTGGTGTGCCTAAGCCCTGCATTTCATCAACATTATAGATTTTAACTTTTTTCTTTTCTAATAGAAATTCATTATAAACTGGACAAACATAAAATTCATTATTAACTCTTATATTTTTTTGAATCATTTTTTCCGCTGCAGAAACATAGCTAGATCCGTGTTTCCAATAATAAACACCAACTGTAGCATTTTTTGATATTACTTTTTTTTCCGCAACTTCTGTTACAAATCCTTGATCGTCACATTTAGCATAAGACCATTTTGGGTGTATGGCTTCAAATGTTAAAATTGCTCCATCTAAATTTTTTGTGCTGAAATCATATATAGCTTTTGATGAGTTCCATTTTATATATTGATCAGAATTAGCAATTATTAATGGGTCAGAATTATTTATATATTTTTTTGCCAATAATGTAGTACATGCAGCTCCCTCCGTAACATGATCTAATTCTATTATTTTACAATTAGGTTGGAGAACATTTAACACACTTTTAATATTATATTTTTCTTGATGTTCTTTTTGAATAATAAATATGTAATTTGCCTTTAAATTAAGACATTCAATTACCCATTGTATCATTGGCTTGTTATTTATTTCAATTAAGGGTTTAGGAAAAATATAGCCTGCATCTGCAAACCTTTTTCCGGCTCCTGCCATAGGTATTAAAACATTCATTTTATTATCCTCCCAAGATATATTTTTAATAAGATTAATTTTTTTAGTTTTTAAAAACAACTTTATATTTTTCACATTTAAGTCACTTATTTCTTTAACTGGGTATAGTTGTGCACCACTAGAAACAGCTGCCTCTCGTCCGTAATACGAATCCTCAAATACAAGAGCATCAGAAGGATAAATTCCAAAATGTAAAAATATCCTTAGATAAATTTCTGGATTTGGCTTTGGATGATTTGTATCCTCATTTGAGAGTTTGTAATCTATGTATTTGTTTAATCCTAATTTATTTAAACAAATGTTTAATGTTGATTTAACAGCATTAGTTGCAACTGCAATTTTATGATCTTTGTGTAAAAATTTAAAGAGGCTGATTAATTTATTATTTTTTATTATTTTTTTTTTAAGAATTGTTGAAGTAATTTTTTGTTTATATTTACTTATTTTGTTGAAATTTTTTTTAGGAAGCCCTTTTTTTTTATTAAGGATTTCTAATTTTTTAAATGTAGGCAATCCATCAAAAATTTTTATGTGATCATTTATTGAAATTTTTTCAAAGTTAAATTTTTCTAAAGCTAAGTTAAGTGCTTCGTAGTGAATCATTTTAGTATCGACTAGTACCCCATCTAAATCAAATATTATAACTTTAATCATTTTTTATAATCTTGTATTAAATCTGAACAAATTCCTAAACAATTAAATTCTTTGTAGTAAGCTCTTTCTGGTAGAACACAAATACTCTGGGTAAGTAACTCTTTTCCAGGATAAGTCCAAATATACCCTTTACTTGTTATTGTGTAATCATCCTCTTGGTGCCAAAAGTAGTGAGCTTTTATTTTTTCTAAAGCTTCAAGAGCATTTTTAGTTTTTGCATGACACCATATTTTATCACCAAGTAAAAATTCTTTATTAACTTTAAATTGACTAAAATCATGACCCAAAAAAAATTCACCATTTTCAAATTGAACATCTATTTCAACCTCAAATCCTTTTTTTATAGCAGCATTAATATATTTTGGGTTATTTTCATTATCATGATCTATTCCTGAAACATTTCCTCTATGTGATATTAAGATCATATATATTTGTATTATCTAATTTATATGAAATAAATACCTTATTTTATATTAATTTAACTTGGAGAGGTGGCCGAGTGGTTGAAGGCGCACGCTTGGAAAGCGTGTAAAGGAGCAATCCTTTCATGGGTTCGAATCCCATTCTCTCCGCCACTAAATAAGCCTTTATTTATAGTCGTAACTAGCCTTTTTTTACTTAATTAAGTGAAGATAAATAAGCATTTTTTATAAAAAATGTTATAATTTTTTTTTCCAAAAAATTAAAAAATGACAAATAAAAATACATATCAGGCAGACTCCATCAAAGTTTTAAAAGGTCTTGAAGCAGTTAGAAAAAGACCAGGAATGTACATTGGAGATACAGATGATGGAACTGGTTTGCATCATATGGTTTATGAGGTTGTTGATAACTCTATAGATGAAGCTTTAGCAGGTCACTGTAAAAATATTAATGTAAGAATTAACTCTGATGGAACTATTACTGTAAATGATGATGGTAGAGGAATTCCTGTTGATATGCATAAGGGAGAAAAAAAATCAGCTGCAGAAGTTATTATGACCCAACTTCATGCCGGTGGTAAATTTGATCACGATTCATATAAAGTATCAGGAGGACTTCATGGAGTGGGTGTATCAGTTGTTAATGCTCTGTCTGAGTCATTACAATTAGAGATTAATAGAGATGGAAAGAAGCACTTTATAGAATTTAAAAATGGTGAAGCAAAAGCACCGTTGAAAGTTACAGGAAAATCTAAAGAAACTGGGACTCAAATAACATTTTTGCCATCAAAAGAAATATTTTCTTCCATAAAATTTAGTGCAAATATTCTGATCAAAAGAATGAGAGAGCTAGCCTTTTTGAACAAAGGAATTAAAATAATTTTTACTGATGCTAGTTTAAAAAAAGAAAAAGTATCTGAATTTAAATTTGATGGTGGTGTACTCGAGTTTGTAGATTTTCTAGATGAAAAAAGAGAAAAACTACAAAATAAAAATGGAAATGATTTATTTAAAAAACCAATCTATATAGAAGGAAAAAAAGACAATATTGAACTAGAATGTTCTTTAAAATGGAATGCAAGTTATGCTGAAGATATTTTTCCTTACACAAATAATATCTATCAAAAAGATGGTGGAACACATTTATTAGGTTTCAGAAGTGCACTAACAAGGGTTATTAACAAATATGCAAATGAACACAATCTTCTCAAAAAAAACAAATTAGCTATTTCAGGAGATGATATCAAAGAAGGGCTTACTTGTGTAATATCTGCGAAAATTCCAGATCCAAAATTTTCATCTCAAACTAAAGATAAATTAGTTTCTTCAGAAGTTAGAATGATTGTTGAAACGGTTGTAAATGAAAAACTGTCTATATGGTTTGATCAAAACCCTTCAGTTGCAAAAATAATTCTTGCAAAAGTTATTCAAGCAGCAATGGCAAGGGATGTGGCTAGAAAAGCTAGAGAAAATGTAAGAAGAAAAGGTGCTTTAGAATTAAGTGGTCTTCCTGGAAAACTTGCTGATTGTCAGATAGGAAAACAAGAAGGCACAGAATTGTTTATTGTAGAGGGTGATTCAGCAGGAGGTTCAGCTAAACAAGGCAGAAATAGAGCTAATCAAGCTGTCTTACCTTTAAGAGGTAAAATTTTAAACACTTATGTTGAAGATTTACACGTTAAAAAAAATGGAAATGGTGATAGTTCTGAGCAACAAAGAACTAAAGCTTTATCAAAAATGATTTCATCTAATGAAATAGTTACTTTAATCAATGCTTTAGGATTAGATCCAAAAGTACAAGAAATAGATTTAAAGGATCTAAGGTATGGAAAAATTATTATCATGACGGATGCTGATGTAGATGGATCACACATTAGAGCTCTTCTATTAACTTTTTTTAACAACAAGCCATTTAATAAATTAATTGAAAATGGACATGTTTATTTAGCTCAACCTCCTTTATTTAAAATTAATAAAGGAACTAAAGGAATATATATTAAAGATGAAAAAGAGTTAGAGGATTATATTGTTAATAATAATAAAGAATTAAAAAAATTAAAAAGAGGATCTAAAGAGTTTATTAAAGAACTAGATCTTGAAAAATCAAAAATGAATATTCAAAGATTTAAAGGTTTAGGTGAGATGAATCCAGAAGAATTGTGGAGTACAACTCTTGATCCTGAAACAAGAAATTTATTACAAGTACAGTATTCAAAAGATCTGAAAAAGGATCAAAGTCTAATACATACATTAATGGGTAACGATGTTGCTTTGAGAAAAGATTTTATAATTTCTAACGCAATTAATGTACAAAATCTTGATATCTAATAATGAAGTTCTTTGAAACTTCAAAATATCATTTCTTTAAAAAATCAACTTATATAAGTTTAAGATGGATTGGTATTATAGGACAATTAATTTCAGTTAACTTTGTCTATTTTTTATTAAATTTTGATTTTAATTTTATTATTTGCAATCTAGTTATTTTTTTAGGTGTTTTAAGTAATCTCTTTTTAATCTTTATATATAAAAAAACACAATTATCAGATAGATCAGCTTTTATTTTTTTAGTAATTGATATATTGCAATTAGGCGCTCTACTTTATCTAACAGGAGGAATTACCAATCCATTTGTAATTTTTCTACTAGTTCCTAGTATCTTTTCTTCTTCAAACTTAAGTTTAAGAACAAATACTTTATTGGTACTGTTAACAATAATTACGATATTATTTTTGACTTTTTATTATCACGACTTACCACTGCCTATTAAAAGTGATCTTCATAATAATCATTATTATTACTATTCTATTCCAACCGCATTAGTTATTGCTTTAATTTTTTTAAATTATTTAGCCATGTCATTTGGAACACAATCTAGAGTAAGAAGAGAAGCATTACAAAAAATGGAAGAAGTGATGGCCTCTGAACATGAACTTTTATCTTTAGGCGGTCAAGCTGCAGCCGCAGCCCATTCACTTGGAACTCCTTTATCTACTATCAAGATTATTGCTCATGATCTCGAAAAACAATTTAAAAATCAAGATGACGTTAAAAAAGATATTCAGCTATTGTCTAGCCAGGTGGAAAGGTGTAATGAAATTCTAAAGCGATTAACTTTAAACCCTGTAGAAGAAGATGAGTTCATTGATAAAGATATTTCAATGAAAGACTATTTAAGTGAAATTATCGCTTCATTTAAAGAGATCAGTCAAAAGAAGTTTATTTTTAATCACGATCAATTTTCAAACCAAAAGAAAATAACTAAATCTATAGAAATTGTATATGGCTTAAGAAACTTTATTGGAAATGCCAATAAATTTTCTAAAGATAAAATCCATATTACTTTAAAAAGTGATAGTGAAATCACTGAAATTACCATTGAAGATGATGGCAATGGTTATCCAAAAGATGTCTTGTCAAAAATTGGTGAACCTTATTTAAGAACAAAAGATCCTATTGATAAGTCGAAAACTGGTCTAGGATTAGGGTTATTTATTGGAAAAACACTATTAGAAAAAAATTTTGCTTCAATCAATTGTAGAAACTCAAAAACTAGAAGCGGAGCAGAAGTGATTATTAAATGGAATAATAAAGATTTATTTAATATTTAGTGAAATTTTCTTTTAGTTTCAAATAAAGAACTTAATTGAGATATCATAACATCCCCTAATTCATTTACATCTGTAATTTTAATTGCCTTATCGTAATATCTTGAAACATCATGACCAATACCAATTGCTAAAACTTCAATTTCAGTTTTTGTTTCTATGAATTTTACCATTTTTTTTAAATGTTTTTCTAAAAAATCACCTGAATTTACTGAAAGAGTAGAGTCATCCACTGGTGCGCCATCAGAAATTACCATCATAATTTTTCTTTCTTCTTTTCTCTTCTTAATTCTATTGTAAGCCCAAGAAATAGCTTCTCCATCAATATTTTCTTTCAATAGGCCCTCTTTCAACATGAGTCCTAAATTATTTTTAGCTTGTCTCCAGTGAGTATCAGCACCTTTATAAATTATATGTCTTAAATCATTTAATCTTCCAGGAGTTTTAGGTTTAGAATTTTTATTCCAAAGCTCTCTACTTTGTCCACCTTTCCAATTTTTTGTTGTAAATCCTAAAATTTCAACTTTCACAGAACACCTTTCTAAAGTTCTAGATAAAATATCAGCACATATTGCAGCAATTGTGATAGGTCTTCCTCTCATTGATCCAGAATTATCGATTAATAAAGTAACGATTGTATCTTTAAAATCTAAATCCTTTTCTTTTTTAAACGACAATGAATTGTATGGATCCATAATAATTCTTGGTAGCTTTGAGCTATCAAGTAAGCCTTCCTCTAAATCAAAATCCCATGCTCTATTTTGTTTTGCAAGTAACTGTCTTTGTAATTTATTTGCAAGTTTAGTTATGACATCTTGAAATCCTACTAGCTGTTGATCCAATGTTTTACGTAGCTTTGCTGCCTCATCTGCATTCTCTAATTTCTCAGCTTTTGTTACTTCATCATAGTGTGTTGTAAAAATTTTGTAATCTAAATTAATATTATCAAGATTTTTTTGAACAATTTGTTCTGAACTTTGTTCATCGGACTCGATATCTGAAAGCTGCTCATCGAGATTAAATTCATCAACGTTATAATCAGCATCTAAAGTGGCTTGTGTTTCTTGATCATTATTCTCATCTTTATTGTCCTCTTTGTCCTTGTCCTGGTCATCGTTTGAGGGATTGTCTTGTCCTTGATCTTGATTTTCATCTTTTTTTTCTTCGTCCTCTTCAGTTTGAAAAATATCCATTTCCTCTAAAATTTGGGAGAACCTTGAGCTGTAGTTTTCTTGATTTTCTAAATTTTCTTGTAAAAATTTTTTATGTTTTTCTACTGATTGTTCAAAATCTTTTTCCCAAAAATTCAACATTTTAGTTGTTAAAGGATTTAACTTTATTTGGTGAAAATTTTTAAGCATATAAAGCTCAAATGCTTCTGTTACAGGCACGTCTTCTTTTGTTTTTAATTGATCTTTTCTTTTTGTATTAATGATATGTGAGTAATTCTGTTGAAAATTTTTTTCAATTCCCTTAAGCATTTTACCACCTAGGGCCTCATATCTTATTTTTTCAGCAATATTATAAAGAGATCTTGATGAAGTATTAGAGGGAAGATTTTTTCTATAAACATCTTCATCAGAAAATTTTTTTTTTAAAGCAGATGAATCTGTTTCAGCACGTAGTTTAATAAAATCACTTGGTTTAGTTAAGTTATCAATTTCAATTGGGCTTAATTCTTTTTTTTTATCTTTTTCTGATGATTTATTTACTAACTCAAAATCATCTGAAATTACTTTTGCTGTTGAAGTTAAAGCGAGTCTGAATTTTTCTTTTAAACTATCTATTTTAGCACTCATTTAAATCTGAATATTCATCAATGATTCTGGAAGTTCCTCCCCAAAACATCTTTGATAATATTCTGCGATAGTATTTTTTTCAATTTCATCACATTTATTGAGAAAAGTTACTCTAAAAGCATAACCTGTATCTTTAAAAATTTCTGAATTTTCTGCCCAATGCAAAACTGTTCTAGGACTCATTACTGTCGATATATCACCTGCAATAAATCCTTTTCTAGTTAAAGAGGCTACTTTTATCATATTAGCAACTTTTTCTTTTCCTTTAGCGTTATTCAGATTTTTATTTTTTGCCAAAACAATATCTAATTCTCTATCAAGACTTAGGTAGTTTAGAGTAGTAACAATATTCCATCTATCCATTTGTCCTTGATTTATTTGTTGTGTTCCATGATAAAGACCAGTGGTATCTCCTAATCCAACAGTATTTGAAGTTGCAAACAATCTAAAAAATTTATTTTGTTTAATTACTTTGTTTTTATCTAGAAGAGTAAAATTACCCTCTGCCTCCAAAACTCTTTGAATTACAAACATTACATCCGGTCTACCAGCATCATACTCATCAAAAACTAGTGCTACCGGATTTTGTATTGACCAAGGTAAAATACCTTCATTAAATTGAGTGACTTGTTTTCCATCTTTAAGAACGATTGCATCTTTACCAATCAAATCTATTCTACTTACATGACTATCTAAATTTACTCGAATACATGGCCAGTTTAATCTGGCAGCGATTTGTTCTATATGGGTAGATTTTCCAGTACCATGATATCCTTGAACTAAGACTCGTTTGTTATGGGCAAAACCAGAAACTATTGCCATCGTAGTATCTCTATCGAATTTATAACTTTTATCTATTTCAGGAACATATTCATTCTTCTCTGCAAAAGCATCCACTTCCATTTCTGAGTCGATTCCAAAAGTTTGTTTTAATGAAACTTTTATGTCAGGTTGAATATTAAGATTTGGAGTCAATTTTATCTCTATAAGTATTTTTAAGCTGAGTGTAAGCTAAAGTTATTAATTTTAGTTTTTCTTCATATTTTTTGTTTCCAGCATTTATATCTGGGTGATATTTTTTGACAAGTAATTTGAACTTATCTTGAACTTTTTCCCACTTCAATCCCACTGAAATTCCCAATATACCAAAGGCTTTGATATCTTTATGGTTAAATTTAAATTGACGCATATGATTGTAGTCACCATTAATTTTATCTTTATCTAATTCATCTCTTAAAGTGTTATTCCACAGAACTTTGAAGAAATTATCAGAAGAGCTAAAGCTTTGAGTGGGTTTGTGCCAAATCATATCTGATTTTAAGAAATTCAAAACCTGATCATCATTCATTCCTGAGAAATAATTCCAATTTTTATTGAACTCTTTCACATGCTCTAGGCAAAGCATTCTATATTTTTTACTATTATCTTTTTCAACTGGTGCTCTGTAGTCACCAATTTCATTACAATTATTCCAGTCGCAAATATTTTTCATGATGTATAATAGATTTAGTTTATGGATATAAATGACTTAATTGCAATTGTAAAAAAAAAACTTACTGACCAAATTGATATCGAAAGGATTGAAATTGAAGATAAATCATTTCTTCATAAAAATCATGCTGGTAATCAAGGAGGTAGATATCATTTAAAAATTATTATGAGCTCAAGTGAATTAAAGTCTTTAAGTAGAATCGAAAGTAACAAAAGAGTCTATAAAATTTTAGACATAGAAATGAAAGAATATATTCATTCAATACAAATTTTAATTTCTTAATTCACTTTTTAGAAAATCAGATAAATTATTTTTTTTATACTCTCTATTTATAATTGGATGTCCAATTTTTTTTAATAAGACTAAATTAATATTATTTGAATTATTTTTTTTATCTTTAGCCATAAAAGATAATATTTTATTTAAATCTCGAATCTTAAAAAATTGTTTTATATTTGAGGGTAAACTTGCTTTTGAAATGTGCTTTAAGATTGAATAATAGTCATTTTTTTGAATTAAATTATTTTTTAAACTAAAACTTAATGCACTTTGCATGCCAAGTATTACGGCTTCTCCATGGTTAAGTTTTTTTGAATAGCCCAAAGAAGCCTCATATGCATGTGCAAATGTGTGGCCAAAGTTTAATATTTTTCGTAAGCCTTTTTCATTTTCATCTTTTTCAACAACATTTTTTTTTATTTTACAGCTTTCGTATATAGCTTTTTCAATAAATGGAGATGAAAGTTTTAATATTTTATCACTATTTTTATCTAAAAATTTATAGAAACTTTTATTAGCAATTAAAGAATGTTTTAAAATTTCACCATAACCACAAATCAATTCTCTTTTTGGTAAAGTTTTTAAAAATTGAACATCTGATATAACTAAATTTGGTTGATAAAAACTTCCTATTAAATTTTTTCCAAATTTAGTATTTACTCCTGTTTTTCCTCCAATTGATGAGTCTACTTGAGATAAAAGAGTAGTTGGAATATTGATAAATTTTAATCCTCTTTTAAACAGACTAGCTGCAAAACCACTTATATCTCCAGTAATTCCTCCACCAATAGATATAACACAATCTTCTCTTGAAAAGTTTTTAGTTAGTAAAATATCCAAGATTTTGTCTACATTTGTAAAATTTTTGTTCATTTCATTAGCTCTAAAAAAATGAACATAAATTTTTTTCTTGTTAAGAGATTTTTTAATTTTTGAAATAAAATATTTGGAAATATTTTTATCGATAACAAGCAAACATTGTTTAAAATTTATAGAATTTTCTTTTAATATTTTTGATATATTGGATACTAAATTTGAACCAATAATAATTGAATATTTTAGAGTTTTAGTATTAATCTTTAAATTAATGGCTTTCATAATTATTTAAAATTTTTTTAACAATTTCACTTTTCGACAAATTATCACATTTAATTTCATATAATGCTTTAGAATAAATGTTAGATCGTTTTTTTATTAAATCAATCAATTCATTTTCTGTTGAATTAAAGGCAAGGGGTCTTTTTTTACTATTTTTAATTCTATCTAATAACGTTTCATTATCCCAGTTTAACCAAAAAGAGATATGGTTTTTTAGAATTTCATTTCTTATAACCTTGTTCATAAATGCCCCTCCACCAAGTGACACTACAGTTGAATTAATTTTTAGTATTTTAAGAGTTATTTTTTGTTCAAATTTTCTAAAATAATTTTCACCTTTTGTTTCAAATATTTTGGATATAGATAAGCCTAATTCTTTTTCAATCTCTTTATCTACATCTATGAATTTAATGTTTAATTTTTTTGCAATTAGTGAACCAATAGAGCTCTTGCCTGATCCCATCATACCTAAAAACACAAGATTTTCTTTTGATTCCATAAGTTTCTTTATTGAAAAAACACAAATATGTCTTAATTTGAAATTAACTAAAGTTATATGCAATTCAATAAAAATACAAGTTCAGGCAGAACCAATATCATTGCAATAATTATAAAATCTTTGATTGGTCTTATAGTTATATTGGGACTTGTTTTTTTTATAAATAAAGTTGATTTCCCAGCTCCCAAAAAAGAAATAGAAAAAATTATTCCAAATGAAAATTTTAAAATTGTTAAATAAGAAAAATTTATCAATTGTAATTTTTTCTTTATTTTCTTTCTCATCGTTTGCAGAAGATAAGCCTGTAGATATCTGGAATATAGAAAAACAAGAAACAGAAAATATTTCTGAAGAAAATTTATCAACAGAAAATGAACAAGTAGTATCTGAAAGTAGTGTTTATAAAATGCAATCAGATAAAAATGAAGACTCTATAAAATTAGACCAAGAACTTACGTCAAAAACAATTAAAATTGCAGGATTATATGATCCACAAGAATATGGTTTGGATATAAATATGTGGTCAAATTCTGATGGTTCAACAATAAAAAAACTTTTTAACAATATAGATAAATACGAACTTTCAAAAGATGCCTCTGAAATTCTTAATATTTCATTATTGACGAATGCTTATTATCCAAATCAAAATATTACCGATCAAGAATTTCTAAAATTTAAAACAAAATGGCTTATTAAAAACTCAAACTTAGATTTAATAGAAGAGTATCTTATTAAGAATCAAGTTACCAACCTTCATCCTGAGCTAATGCGATATATGGTTGATAGATATTTGTCTCAATCTGATGTTAAAAAATCATGTGAGATATTTTCTAAGATCAAAGAACCTCTGGAAGATGAATATTTATCAAAATTTAATTTATATTGCTTAATTAATTATGGAAAAAATGAGGAAGCTCAATTAATTTTAGATTTAAAAAAAGAGTTAGGTTTTTCAGATGAGTATTTCGAAAATAAAATAAATTACCTATTAGGATATATAGATCAGGTAAACAAAGAAATTTCTGAAAATTCAATTCTAGATTTTCATTTAGCCCATAGAACTAATCCCGAATTCACATTTGAGCCAAATAAAGACACACCAAAATTAATTTGGAAGTATTTATCATCTTCAAATTTATTATATAAAATTCAAGATGTAGAGATTTCAGATATAGAAAAGATTTCAACTATTGAAAAAGCAACTCATGATAAAATTTACTCAGAAGAAGAGTTGTTTGAGTTTTACAAGCGATTTCAATTTAATATAAATCAGTTATTAAATACCAAAGAGTCTTATAAATCTCTATCATCCATTGAAGGTAAAGCTTTAGTTTACCAAAGATTACTTTTGACAGAGGAGCCAAAATTAAAACTTGAATTAATGAAAATTCTAAAAGATATCTTTAAATCTGAAGGTATCGAGGATGCCTTTGATGAAGAACTTAGAAAATATTTAAAGCAAATTGATGAAATAGATGTGCCATCTAATTTTACTACTTTTTATAATCAATATATAAAAAGTGATGAAATCATTAATAAAAGAATAAAATATAACAATAAGATATTACACCAATCCAAATTGGTAAATTATTTTAACGGAGATTATGCAAAATCAAAAATTGAAGAAGATCTTGATAAATTTTTAAAAAAAATAAAAAAAGATAAAGAATATTTTTTATCTAAAAAGGATATAATTTTTCTGGAAGCTTTAAAGTCTGATGGAATTGAAATTTCGAAAAAATATGAAAATCTTTATAAAGTTAACAAATCAGAGATGCCTTCAGATATTCAGAAAATGCTTGATAATAAAGAAATTGGAGCTGCATTACTTAGAGTTATAGAGGTTATTGGGCCTGAGAAAATTGAGGATATAGATGATGATACAGTTTATTTTATAATAAATACACTCAACCAATTAAATACTGACTCGATTAGGAATAAACTTTTATTAAAAGTTCTTCCTTTAAAAGTTTAGAAATTATAATAAAATAATTCTAAATGGCTGTTAAAACTATAATCACTGAACCAAATAAATTGCTTAGACAGATCTCAAAGCCTGTTGAAAGTGTGGGTAAAGAAGAACAACAACTCATGAATGATATGTTGGATACAATGTATGATGCTAATGGCATAGGTCTTGCAGCAATTCAAATCGGTATCCCAAAAAGAATTATAGTAATGGATATTGCCAAAGATGGAAAAAAAGAACCTAGATATTTTGTAAATCCAGTTATTTTGAATAAAGATCCAATTAAAAATACACATGAAGAAGGTTGTTTGTCAGTGCCTGAACAATTTGCTGAAATAGATAGACCAAGTAAATGTGATGTAGAATACTTAGATTATAATGGAAAAAAACAATTATTAAAAGCAGAGGGTTTGCTTGCCACATGTATTCAACATGAAATGGATCATTTAGAGGGAATATTATTTATTGATTACCTTTCAAAATTAAAAAAATCTATGATCATAAAAAAACTATCTAAATTAAAATCAAATACTGCAGTCCTTTAATTGATGGCAAAAAAGATTGTTTTTATGGGCACGCCAATGTTTGCTGTACCTATTTTAAAATCACTTTATCAAAATGGTTATCCAATATCAGATGTCTATACACAACCTCCTCAGAAATCACAAAGAGGTCAAAAAATTAATAAATCTCCTATTCAAGGGATTGCTGAAACACTAAATTTAGATTTTAGAAATCCAAAAAATTTAAAAGATAACAATGAGGAATTCGAATATTTTAAAAGCATAGAGGCTGATCTTGCAATTGTTGTTGCATACGGACAAATCATTCCAAAAGAATTTTTAAATTTAACTAAAAAGGGATTTATTAATATACATGCTTCTCTTTTGCCAAAATGGAGAGGTGCTGCACCTATACAAAGGTCAATAATGAACCTTGATAAAGAAATAGGGATTAGTGTTATGAAAATAGCCGAACAGCTTGATACAGGTCCAGTATGTAATACTTATAAAATTGATTTAACAAATAATTTAAATGCTATCGAGGTATCAGAGAAATTATCATTAATAGCAGCTGAGAAAATATTAGATAATGTTGATAATATAATGGAAGATAAAGCTAAATTCATTGAGCAAGATCATTCAAAAGCAACATATGCATCTAAAATTCAAAAGGCTGAGGGTGAAATTAATTGGAATGATGAAGCAAAAATTATTATTGGAAAAATAAATGGTTTATATCCTGCACCAGGTGCATTCTTCATATACAAGGGTGAAAGATATAAAATTTTAAAAGCAGAAATTGGCAATGGAATTGGAAAGCCAGGAGAAATTGTTTCTGACTACCTAGAGATTGTTTGTGGGGATAAACAAACAATTAAGATTAAGGAAATCCAAAGACAAGGGAAAAAGCCCCAAAATATTGGTGAATTTATGCTTGGTTCACAAATAAAAAAGGGTGCTGTTATCTAAATGGCCAGGTATCAATTGCTTATTGAGTATGTGGGAACAGATTTTAGAGGGTGGCAAATCCAAAAAAAAGGATCAACTATTCAAGGACTTATTCAAGAGAAACTCACAAAACTTTTAAAAGAAAAAATTATTTTAAATGGTTCGGGCAGAACTGATACAGGTGTTCATGCAATTGAGCAGTCTGGTCATTTTGATAGCAAAAATGAAATCATAGATTTAACAAAGTTTTTAAAATCAATTAATCATTTTTTAAATGATAAAGGTGTGGCAATTAAAAAAATCAGAAAAAGAAGCAATAAATTTCACTCAAGATTTTCTGCAAAACAAAGAGTTTATAAATATATAATTTTTAATCAGATTAGTGCTCCTGTGATTGAAAAAAAAAGAGGGTGGCATGTAAGAAAACCCTTGGATCTAGATTTAATTAAAAAAGGAGCAAAAAAATTAGTTGGCACTCATGACTACTCTACCTTTAGATCCTCAAGTTGCCATGCAAAAAGTCCAATTAAAACAATTAAATCGGTTAAGATTAAATCATCTAAAAATAAAATTGAAATAGAATTTAAATCACAATCCTTTCTACAGCAGCAGGTAAGATCAATGGTAGGATGTTTAAAGTATTTAGGTGAAAAAAAATGGGATTTAAAAAAATTTGATAAAGTATTTAAATCAAAGAAAAGAGTTCTCTGTGCTCCACCTGCACCTCCTGAGGGTCTTTTTTTAGCGAGAGTTATTTATTAATTTTTTCTTATTACTCATTGCAAATTTTTTATTAATTCGCCACCTAGATTCTGCTCTTATAATGTAACCACAACAGTTTTTTGATTTACACTTACATGGAAATTGTTTGTAATTTTCATCATATCCAAAACCATAGTCACAAGTAAATTCTTCACCTTTTTTAATATCCTTGATTGCCTTCACCCAAATTTTAAGACCTTTTCCATCATAGTCACAATTGTTATCACAGGAATGATTAATTAAACCTGCTGTATTCCAAGGAAAATCACCGTCTAAATCATATCTTTTATTAATAGTGAATAAATAAATTGGTTTATTGTTATCGTATTTATCAGATTCTTCAGTTTGTTTTTTTGTGATAAGTTTTCCAACATAGTCAATTATTTTTGTACCTTTTTTGATGTTTCTTGTGGCATATAAACCCCTGCCTTTTTTATCGATGTCAGACTTTTTAATTCTGTAAAGTTTCATACAAGTTTTGTAGAGTTTATATTTGAATTATCAATTAAATTCTATCAGAGCATCCACATGTCTTTTAGTGCTATCTTGAAGAGCTCTAAGGTCATAACCACCTTCTAGAATTGAAACTACATTTCCATTGCACATTGATTTAGAAATTTCCAAAGTTCTTTTTGTTAAATGGTAAAAGTCTTCTGAGCTAAGTCTTAGTTGAGCTAAAGGATCATCGATATGGGCATCAAAACCCGCAGAAAATAATAAAAATTCAGGCTTAAACTCTTTTAATTTTTTCAAAACATTTTCATAAGCGTTTAAGAATTGTTCAGCAGTAGTTCCAGCTTCAAGCGGAATATTTAAAATATTATTAAACTTACCAGTTTCTTTTTCTGAGCCAGATCCAGGATAGTATGGATATTGATGTGTTGAAATATATAAAACTTTTTCATTATTATAAAAAATGTCTTGTGTTCCATTTCCATGATGAACATCAAAATCAATAATTGCAACTTTATTGTACTTATATTTTTCAATTAAATAATTAGCACCTACTGCAACATTGTTATAAATACAAAATCCCATTGCTTTATCTTTTTCAGCATGATGTCCAGGAGGTCTTACTGCACAGAACGCATTTTTAAATTCTTTCTGCTGAACCCCGTCGATTGCTGTTATGATAGATCCTACAGCATCTTTGGTTGCTTCTTTACTACCAGGAGAAACAACTGTGTCTCCATCAAGAAAAGCCAAACCATTTTCTGGAAATGATTTACTTACTAGATCTATATATTCAAAAGAATGAGTATTTATTAAAAAAGATTGATCAAATTTAGTTGGTTTTTTCCAAATTAATTCTTTGTTATCAATTTTTTTAAAGTTATCAATTACAGCTGTAACCCTATCAATTTTCTCTGGATGTCCTTCACCTGTATTATGATTTTGATAAGTATCAGAAGTAACCAGACCAGTTTTCACTTAAAATAATTTTGTAAAATATTTGAATATATCAAAGTAAGTTTTTTTAAATCAGACAATGAAACAGCTTCATCTACTTTATGCATTGTTTTGCCAACCAAACCAAATTCTAAACATGGGGCTATTTTTCTAATAAATCTAGCATCAGAAGTGCCACCCGTCGTTGACAGTTGAGGTTTAATTTTTGTAATTTTTTTAATGATATCTCTAATCATAAAAGTTGTATTATTTGGTTTTGTAAGAAATGCCTCTCCAGACACACTATAATCAATTTTATATTTTGATTTATTTCTATTACTTATTTTTTTTATAATTGTATCAATTTTCTTTTTTATAGAACTTGAAGTATGTTTGTTATTAAATCGGATATTAAATTTTGCATTAGCTAAACCTGGAATCACATTATCTGCTAAATTATCAATATTTATTTTAGTAATTTCAAGATTTGTTGGTTGAAAATCTTTTGTACCATTATCAAATTTAATCTCTTTTAATTCTTTTAAAATTTGCACAAGTGCTGTGGATGGATTGTTTGCTCTTTGAGGATAAGCCACATGCCCTTGAACACCTATAATTGAAAGTCTACCAGTCATACTTCCTCTTCGACCAATTTTAATCATTTCACCCAATTTATTTGGATTAGTAGGCTCACCCACTAAGCAAAAATCAATTTTTTCTTTTTTTTTTCTTAAGTAATCGACTACTTTTTTAGTACCATTGATTGCAACACCTTCTTCATCTCCTGTGATCAAAAGACTAATGGAGCCGTTAAATTTTCTTTTATTTCCAACAAAATTGCTCACTGCAGAAACGAATGCAGCGATTGAACTTTTCATGTCATTTGCACCTCTTCCAATTAGGTATCCTTTTTTAATAGAGGGTTTAAATGGATTCACGGTCCAATCTTTCAAATTTCCTGCAGGAACCACATCTAAGTGACCCGCATAACAAAAATTTGGTCCTTTAATACCAAGTCTTGCGTAAAGATTTTTAACAGGTTTACTATTCTTCTCTTTGAACTCTAAAATTTTAGTTTTAAATCCTAGTGTTTTAAGCTTTTTTTCTAAAAACTTCATTATTCCAGCATCAATAGGTGTAACAGTTGGAAATTTAATTAGCTCCTTAGCTAATTGAAGTTCATTAATTGAAGCCATAATAAATCTATTCTCTTAAAAGATCGTTTACAGAAGTTTTAGATCTTGTTTTTTCATCCACTTGTTTAATGATAACTGCACAATAAAGAGAAGGGGCAGAAGCATTATTTTTATCTGGTAATGATCCAGGTACTACCACAGAATAAGGAGGAATTTTTCCGTAAGTTATTTCTCCAGTTTTTCTATTTACTATTTTAGTAGATTGGCCAATGTACATTCCCATACTTAAAACTGATCCTTCTCCAACTATCACACCTTCAACAACTTCAGACATTGCTCCAATAAAACAATTATCTTCAATAATAGTTGGTAATGCTTGGGCTGGCTCTAACACTCCCCCAATTCCACTTCCTGCAGAGATATGACAATTCTTTCCAATCTGGCAACAACTACCCGCACGGCTGAAAGTATCCATCATAGTGCCTTCATCGATATATGCTCCAATATTTACATAGCATGGCATCAATACTGCATTTTTACCTACAAAAGATCCTTTTCTTACAGGAGAGTTTGGCACCATTCTAAATCCAGCTTTTTCATGATCTTCTTTTGTCCAACCAGCAGTTTTACCTTTTAGTAAATGTGCTTTGTCATACCAGCTACTATAGGGTCCATTTAAATTTTCCATTGGATAAATTCTAAAACTTAACATAATTGCTTTTTTAATATGCTGATGGGTAACCCATTCTCCATTAATTTTTTCTGCAACTCTAACTTTACCACTATCTAAATCAGCAATCATTTGATTGATGGTATCTTTTAAACTTTGTTCAGAATCTTGATTTACGTTATCTCTATTTTCCCACGCATCATTTATTATTTTTTCGATATCACTCATATTTTTTATTTAGATAGTTAATTTAATTGTTCTTTAATATATTAATTTCTTGAAGAAAAGAAGGCAAGTTCTTAATCTTATAATCTATATATGGTTTGTGCGAGTCTTTTTTTGCAAAGGTTTCTTCATTTTCTAACCAACAAGTTTTCATTCCTAAATTTTTAGCTTGTTCTAAGTTGTGAGCGATATCTTCAATTAAAATTGATTGATTTGGATCTAAATCAAATTTTTTAATCAATTTTTGATATGGATCTAAATGCGGTTTTGGTACATAATTTGCATCAGTTATATCAAAGGCTCCATCAAATAATCCATCAATACCTAGTTGTTTGGTAACATTTTCAACGTGAGCATGAGATCCGTTAGTAAAAATAATCTTTTTTTCTTTTATCTTAATCAGCTCTTCTCTTAAAACTTCATCTTTTGGGAGCCAGCTAATGTCAATATCGTGAACAAATTCTAAAAATTCTTGTGGATCAATATTATCATGGTTCATTAGACCTGAGAGTGTTGTGCCATATTCGTAGAAATATTTTTTTTGAATTTCTTTTGCTTTTATAAGATCGACATTAAATTTTTTAGAGATGAAAGAAGACATTTTTTTATCTACTTCAGAAAAAACCTGAGTTTGACCACTATAAAGAGTATTATCTAGGTCAAATATCCAATATTTTATATCTATTAAATCTTTCATTGTCTTATTAACGTTCCTGATCCTTTATCTGATAACAGTTCAAAAAGAATAGAATGGTTTTTTCGACCATCAATAATTACCACACCTTTCACTCCATTACTTGCAACATCTAGACAGTTATTGATTTTGGGGATCATACCGCCAGTAATAGTTTCATTTTCAATTAATTCTTTGATTGAAGTTGAGTTAATTTCAGGAATTAGTTTTTGGTTATTATCCAAAACACCTTCAACATCACTCATAATGATCAGTCTTCTTGCCTTAATTTTTTTTGCAATGTGGCCAGCTGCTGTATCTGCGTTTATATTATAAGTTTGATTGTTTTCATCTAGACCTAACGGTGCAATTACTGGAACTTTTTTATCTTTTACAATTTTATCAATAATAGATTGATCAATTTTAGTTGGTGTTCCAACAAATCCTAATTCATCATTTTCTTTAATTACACTAATAATATTATTAATTTTTGAGTTAATTGTTTCACTATTACAAGATTGTTTTTTAAGGGCTTCAACTATCTCTTGATTGAATTCTATTAAAACTTGTTCAACTACCTCAATTGTTTCTTCTCCGGTAACTCGAAGTCCTTTAATAAATTCACTTTTTATTCCAAGCTCATTTAATTTATTGCTTATTCTTTTACCCCCACCATGCACAATAATAGGAATAAAACCTAATTTATTAAGAGTAGTAATATCTTTTATAAAAATTTCGAATAAATTTTGATCAACTAAAACGCTTCCACCACATTTTATAACAATGTATTCATCGTTGTATTTTTCCAAATATCTTTTAACTTCATCAATTGAAGGACCATCTGATGGGAGGATTTTATCTAATTCTTCTTCTTTTATTTCCAGCATTAAGTAACTGTTTTAACTGTAGTTCTTTTCATAATGAAAACTTGTTGAGCCATAGTTAAAATATTATTAACAGTCCAGTAGATAACCAGTCCAGCAGGGAATGGAGCTAAAATTATTGTAAGGAAAAGTGGAAAGAACATAAATATTTTAGCCTGCATAGGATCTGTTGGAGCAGGGTTAAGTTTTTGTTGAATAAACATTGATACACCCATTGCAATAGGCCACGCACCAATCATTAAAAAAGATGGAACATCGTAAGGCAATAAACCAAATAAATTGAAAACGGACGTCGGATCTCTTTCTGATAAATCTTGAATCCAACCGTAAAATGGCATTTGTCTCATTTCAATGGTTACAAACAATACTTTATATAATGCAAAAAATACTGGAATCTGAACTAGTATAGGCAAACATCCAGACATAGGATTTACTTTTTCTTTTTTATAAAGAGCCATCATTTCTTGTTGAAGTTTCATTTTATCGTTTTTGTGAAGCTCTTTAAGTCTCACCATTTCAGGCTGAAGTGCTTTCATTTTTGCCATGCTTCTAAATGAAAAGTTTGCAAGTGGGAAGAATGCCAATCGAATACAAATAGTAATTGCAATGATTGCAAGACCATAATTTCCAAGCAATTTAAAGAAGTAATCTATTCCATAAAATAAAGGTTTGGTAATAAAGTATAGAAAGCCCCAATCGATTGCTAAATCAAATTTATCTATATTTAAAGACTCTGCGTATCCATCAATTACATCCACTCTTTTAGCCGCAACAATTATTTGCATTTTATCTTCAATGCTAGAGTTTCCATTTAGCTCAAGAGGCTCAGTTGCTACAAAGTTAGCTCTAAATTTATCTTTGTAATCAAATGTAGTTTTAAACTCTTTACCACTTGGTGGTATTAATGAAGTAATCCAGAACTTGTCAGATATTCCAAGCCATCCTTTTTGCGAAGTTCTTGAAAACTTTTCTTCTTGGATGTCATCATAATCTTCTTCGATCAGCTCATCATCTAATGTTGCTAAAAGTCCTTCGTGAAGGATATAAAAGTTCGATATATCAGGAATTTGCTTTCTAATTATTTGCCCATATGAATAGAAATCATACTCTTTATTAGTCGAATTGATTACTTTCTGTTTAATTGAGAATAAAAATTTGTCATCTAAAGCTATTTCTTTTTCAAAAGTAATTCCCTGACCGTTAGTCCAAGATAATTTAACAGGAGACTGACTAGTTAGTTTGCTGTTTCCAGATACAGACCATAGTGAATTTGAATTTGGAATTTCTATATTTTTATCTGTGGTAATAAATCCACTTTCTATAAAGTATCCATCTTTAGTATTTCTTGGTGATAAAAGTTTAACTTTCTCGTCACTTTCTAAGCCAACATTGTATTCTTTAAAAGTTAAGTCATCGATTGCAGCACCTTTTAAAGAAATTGAACCAATAATGTTTTGGTTTTCAAATTGAATTCTCTTACTTTGGCTTAAAGCCTCTTCTCTGGTAATTTCAGTAACAGTTTCTTTTTGGTCTAAACTTGGAGCGTCTGTATTTTGCTCAGTTTTATTTTTTTCTGCTAATTGTTCTTTAGTGACTGGTGGAGGAGCAAAAAAAAGCGAATATAAAATTATTACCGCTGCCGATAAAGAAATTGCTGCAATGACATTCTTAGTATCCATTATTTTTTTGCTTTCACTTCTTTTTTAACAGGATCAAAGCCATCGCCACCTCCTAAAAACTTTATTGGATGGCATGATAGAATTCTTTTTAAGCTCATGAAACTTCCTTTAACTAGACCAAATTCTTTTAAAGCTTCTATACTGTACTCCGAGCAAGTTGGTAAATATCTACATGATTGACCAAGTAGTGGACTAATTAGAAATTTATAACCTTTGATAAATTTAATTAAAATATTTGTGAAAATGTTCATTATTTAATTTTTTCTAAATCCTGAAATAGAGTTTCTTTTATATTTTTGTATTCATTGTTTAGCATAGTTGCCTTGGCAATAACAAGATATGAATAGTTAAATTTTAACGATATCTTTTTAACTGCCTCATTAACTATATTTCTTAATCTACGTTTAATCTTATTTCTTTTTACTGCATTCCCAATTTTTTTTTTAGTCACAAAACTAATATTAAGTTTGCTATCATCTTTGTTGACTAGGTTACCAAAAAAAATTGTAACATACTTGTTAGAAATTTTTTTTTGCTTTAGTAGATTTTTGAATTCTTCGTTTTTTGAAAGAGCAAGTATTTTGCTTTTCATTTATCTAGACTGATACTGTTAACGATTTTCTTCCTCTTGCTCTTCGTCTAGCCAAAAGTTTTTGTCCACCCTTAGTCTTCATTTTTGATCTAAAACCATGTTTTCTGGCTCGTTTAACGTTAGATGGTTGGTATGTTCGCTTCATAAAATGTGGTTAAAATTTATTAATTTTCGCCCTTTATAGTAACTAAATATATAAATAGCAAATAGAAGATTATATAATTAGCATTGTATTTAATGGAAAAAGCTAAAAAAATTAAATTATTTGTAGGATTATTTTATCTTACAGCCATTTGTTTATTTTTATATTTTTTCTTTTCAAAATTTAGCCTTCAAGAAATAACTTCTTATGATTTTATTAGAGAAAATAGATCTTATTTTTTTGAACTTAAAAATTCAAATTTATTTTTACTATCAATAATTTTTCTAGGATTAACGATATTGTGGGTGTTTCCATTTCTAGGATTTGGTTCTCCTGTTGCATTGATGGGTGGATTTATTTTTGGAAAATGGATTGGAACTTTACTAGTTGTTTTAGGATTAAGTGTTGGTGCAACTTTCATATATTTATTTGGCAATTATTTTTTAAAAGAATTAATTAGAGAAAAATTTTTAAATAAATTTCAAAATCTTGAGCAAAAATTTAAAAAATCTGAATTTATGTATTTGTTAATATATCGTTTCATAGGAGGAATACCTTGGCAGTTAAGCTGTCTTTTGCCCACTCTTTTTAATGTTAAAATTAATAATTTTTTCTTTGCAACTTTGATTGGAATTATACCTCAAATATTCTTGGCTGTTTCTATTGGCAGTGGTTTAGAAAAAGTTATTGATCAAAATTCAGAGCCTCCAGGAATAACGGATATAATTTTTTCTGCAGATATTTATTTACCAATTCTTGCTTTTTTTGGATTAATTATATTGTCAATTTTTCTAAGAAAAATTTTCTACAAAAATTAATTTTGGTGCTCCCACCCTGTACTGACCAGGGAATTAGTCATTACCAATGACTTGATATACCATTTATCTATAGGAGCTCATGATCAAAATAATATTTACTGATAATAAAGCATTTTTTTCAAAATATTGCCTTAATTTTTTGATGAATATGCTTTATATCTACGTGAGGAAAATTTTATGGGAATTCATTACGATTATAAATCTACTAAAGGAAACAAGCTTATGGAGAAGCAAGCTAAAAGAGAAAAAAAGCTTGCTGAAAAAAGAGCTAAACGTTTAGCTAAAGAAGGACCTAAAGAAGAAGAAGTTAAGCCTAAAACGCTAGACACTTCTAAGCCTATCACACTAGACTTCCTTACTAATCCAGATAAAGAATGAATTCTAAAGAAAAAAATGAGCGTTTAAGCTTAGCTCTTAGAAAAAACTTAAAAAAAAGAAAACTTTTTCAAAAAAAGACAAAGAAGAAAACTAAATAATGACAGTATTATCGGACAAGTGGATAAGAAAAATGTCCAAAGAACTAGAAATGATTTCTCCTTTTGAAGAAAAACAAGTGAGAGGGAATAGCATTTCTTACGGACTATCTTCTTTTGGTTATGATGCAAGAGTGTCTGATGAATTTAAAATTTTTACCAATGTAAATTCAGAGATAGTGGATCCAAAAAATTTTAAACCCACAAACTTTGTAACTAAAAATACATCAGAATGTATTATTCCACCCAATTCATTTGTTTTAGCAAGAACAGTTGAAAAATTTAAAATTCCAGACGATGTATTGGTCATTTGTTTAGGTAAATCTACTTATGCAAGATGTGGAATTATTGTTAATGTTACGCCTTTAGAACCAGGTTGGGAAGGGTATGTAACACTTGAGTTTTCTAACACCACACCTTTACCTGCAAAAATATATGCCAATGAAGGGGTTGCGCAATTTATCTTTTTAAAGGGAAATGAAAAACCAGAAGTGACATATGCAGATCGGGATGGAAAATATATGGGCCAAACTGGGGTAACGTTACCTAAAGTATAGTTATGCAAAAACTAGAAGTCTTTGGAGCGAATAAGCTCAAAGGACAAATAAAAATATCAGGTTCAAAAAACGCCTCTCTTCCAATTTTAGCAGCAACTTTATTATCAAGTAAAAAAGTTTATCTAAAAAATTTACCTAGAGTAAGAGATATTGAGACGATGGTTAGTTTATTACAATCGTTAGGATCTAAAATTAACTTTAATAAAAATAATTTAACTATTGATAACAAACAACAGAACAAAAATTTTGCCTCTTACAGTTTGGTTAAAACTATGAGAGCAGGAATTTTAGTCCTTGGGCCTTTGCTTGCTAAATTTGGTAAAGCAAAAGTTTCCTTACCTGGTGGTTGTGCAATAGGTACTAGACCTGTTGATATACATTTAGATGCTTTATCAAAACTAGGCGTTAAATATAAAATTGTTCAAGGGTATGTGCATGCAAAAGCACCGAAGGGATTAATTGGAAGTAAAATAAAATTTTCAAAAATATCAGTTGGTGCTACTGAAAATTTAATCATTGCGGCAAGTTTTGCAAAGGGAACTACGGTTTTAAGTAACTGTGCAATTGAGCCTGAAATAAAAGATTTAGTTAATTTTTTAAAAAGTATGGGATGCAATATTAAATGGATTAGTAAGCGATCAGTTAAAATTGAAGGAGTATCCGAGGTTAATGAAATTACTTATCCAGTAATGTTTGATAGAATAGAAGCTGGAACTTATTTAGTGGCCGCTG
>JAOHFB010000010.1 GCA_028097785.1 Candidatus Pelagibacter sp.
TTTTAAAACTTCTGGCACTTCCTTAAATGGTGAAAGAATTTTATAAAGATCTAATAATTCATTTCTCATTGAAAAATCTATTTCATAAGCTTTCATAGATTTATCTAAACTATCTTCGGTTACTTGCCAAAAATCCTTATGTCTTTTCATTAGACTTCTAAGCCAAGTATATTCTAGTTGAGTAGTTCTCCAATAATTTGCAAAACCTTCCCACTTATCACCAATTTTATCTTTACATTTCTCTACAGCTGAATTCACGTCAAATAAAGTTCCGTATGCATCAAAAATTATTGCTTTAATATTTTTCATAATTAAACTTATCTTAATGAGTAATATTAGATTATTTTATCGTGAAAGTTTATCACTTAATTTAACTGCCACACTTAATAAGTCACAATCTCATTATTTAAGTAAGGTTATGAGAATTAAAGAAAATGAAGTTTTCTCTTTGTTTAATGGTAGTGGAGAGTGGGAAGCAAAAATTTTAGGTATTTCAAAAAGCATTGTTGAGTTTAATGTTACAAAACAATTAAGACAAAAAGAGAATTTTAAAGAGCTATGGTTAGCTTTTTCGCCCATCAAATCTAATTACTTTAATTTTATGATCCAAAAAGCAACAGAGTTAGGAGTTACAAAGTTTTTGCCAATTATTTTTGATCGAACAATTGTTAGGAAGATAAATAAAGAGAGATTAGAAAAAGTTATTATAGAAGCAGCTGAACAATCGAATAGAATTCAGGTTCCTAATATCGAAGACACTCAAAATCTTCGTAATTTTTTAGATAAGAATGATATTGATCTGATTTTCACAGATCTTAATTCTGATAATAATAAGTTAGATTTAAAAAAACTTAGTAATAAACCAACTTGTATAGTTGTTGGCCCTGAGGGTGATTTTTCTGAGACAGAAAGAGAGGAGATTCTCTCTTATAAGGATGTTCAGGCTATAAAAATTAACGAAAACATCCTGAGATCTGAAACGGCAGTTATTTCTGCAATATCAATCATAAATTACGCTATTAATTGATATTTTGTCGCGAAAACTAAAGTGTAATTTTTTAAAAGACGATCTATATAGGGTAAAAAAATGAAAAAATTTTTATATATATTTCTAACTTATTTTATTGGTTCAAATGCTTTTGCTAACCAACCTAAAGACTGGCAATTAGGTTTTCAAGAGGCAGCTTCTTCAACAATGAGAGACATAGTCAATTTTCATGATAAGATTTTATTACCAATCATAATTGCAATTAGTGTTTTTGTATTATTTTTGATGGTTTATGCTTGTATTCGATTTAGAGCATCAAGAAATCCAAATCCATCCAAAACAACTCACAACGTAGCTGTAGAAGTTTTATGGACATTAATCCCATGTTTGATTTTAATTGTAATGGCCGTTCCATCTTTCAAAATTTTATACAAACAAGACACTATTCCAAAAGCTGATGTCACAGTGAAGGCAATTGGCTATCAGTGGTATTGGGGATACGAATATCCAGATGAAAATATAATTTTTGACTCGTACATGATCGAGACAAAAGACTTAAAAGAAAATCAGCCGAGATTGTTAGCAGTAGATAATGAAGTAGTTGTTCCAGTTAATAAAGTGGTGAAAGTTTTAATTACGGCTAACGATGTTTTACATGCTTGGGCGCTGCCATCTTTTGGAGTTAAGAGAGATGCGGTTCCAGGAAGAATTAATGAAACATGGTTTAAAGCTGAAAAAGTTGGAACTTACTACGGACAATGTTCGGAGCTTTGTGGAATTAAACATGCCTTTATGCCTATTACTGTAAGAGTGGTTTCAGAAGAAGAGTACGCTGAATGGTTATCAGGAGCTAAAATAAAATTTGCAAAAGAAATTATAGAAGAAGATCAATTTAAAAAACTAGCGAGTAAATAATATGTATACACAAACTGCATCACACGACGATCATCATACACCAACTGGTTGGAAGCGTTGGGCTTATTCAACTAACCACAAAGACATTGGAACAATGTATTTGATATTTGCAATTGTTGCAGGTGTTATTGGTACGGCGTTTTCAGTTTTAATGAGAATGGAATTGATGCATCCTGGTGATGGTATTTTAGGTGGCAATTATCACTTATATAATGTGTTAGTTACTGGTCACGGTTTAATTATGATTTTCTTCATGGTGATGCCAGCGATGATTGGTGGATTTGGTAACTGGTTTGTGCCAATAATGATTGGTGCACCTGATATGGCTTTTCCAAGAATGAATAATATTTCATTCTGGTTATTACCTACTTCATTTATTTTATTAATAATGTCTATATTTATGGATGGCCCTCCAGGTCAAACAGGAGTTGGTGGTGGATGGACTATTTATCCTCCTTTATCATCTAAAGCTGGTCAACCAGGACCTGCAATGGACTTTGCAATTTTAAGTTTACACTTGGCAGGAGCTTCATCAATTTTAGGGGCAGTTAACTTTATTACAACAATCTTAAATATGAGAACTCCAGGAATGACATTGCATAAAATGCCACTGTTTGCTTGGTCTATTTTGGTTACAGCATTTTTATTATTACTTTCATTACCAGTTTTAGCAGGTGCAATCACTATGCTTTTAACTGACAGAAATTTTGGTACTGCCTTTTTTGATGCGCAAACAGGAGGGGATCCCGTCCTCTTCCAGCATTTATTTTGGTTCTTTGGTCACCCGGAAGTTTATATTTTAATTTTACCAGGTTTTGGAATGATCAGTCACATTGTTTCTACATTTTCAAGAAAACCAGTATTTGGTTATTTAGGTATGGCTTATGCTATGGTTGCAATTGGTATCGTAGGGTTTGTTGTTTGGGCTCACCACATGTACACAGTGGGTTTAAGTACAGACACCAAAGCTTACTTCTTGGCAGCAACAATGATTATTGCGGTTCCAACAGGAATTAAAATATTTTCATGGATTGCAACGATGTGGGGTGGATCTATCTCATTTAAAACACCGATGGTGTGGGCATTAGGTTTTATTTTCTTATTCACAGTTGGTGGAGTAACAGGAGTGGTTCTTGCAAACGCTGGTGTTGATACTGCAATGCATGATACTTATTATGTTGTTGCTCACTTCCATTATGTATTATCTTTAGGTGCAGTTTTTGCAATCTTTGCAGGTTTCTATTATTGGTTTGGTAAAATGTCAGGATATGAATATTCAGAATTTTTAGGACAATTACATTTTTGGTTAACTTTTATTGGAGTTAATTTAGTATTCTTTCCACAACACTTTTTAGGATTAGCTGGAATGCCAAGAAGATATGCCGATTATCCAGATGCTTTTGCAGGCTGGAACTACATATCATCAATTGGATCATACATTTCTGTGATTGGTTTGGCTGTATTTTTTGCAAATCTTGTTTGGGCTTTTTCAAAGAAAAAAGCAGCAGCTCAAAACCCATGGGGAGAAGGTGCCACAACTTTAGAATGGACAGTTCCATCGCCACCTAATTTTCATACTTTTGAAGAGTTACCAAAGTTTGAAGATGAAGAAGGTATTGAAAAATCTACTAGCTAATATTTATTTAGATTTTTTAACTTAGAACCGATGATTAAGACTAAATTAAAGAATAGAAATCTAAGTCAGGAAGACGTTTTCAATTTTTCTGAACTCTTTAAATTGATGAAGCCAAGAGTAATGTCGTTGGTTATCTTTACTTGTGCTGTAGGATTATTGATGGCACCAAATGCTATTTCAACAAAAGATGCAATTGTAGGAATTATTCTTGTATCTATTGGTGCTGGAGCAGCAGGAGCATTAAACATGTGGTACGAGTCAGATTTAGATGCACTGATGACACGAACTTGTTTAAGACCAATACCAACTGGTAAGGTTAATAAAAATCAAGCTTTGGTTTTTGGCGTAGCACTTTCAATATTTTCAGTAATTGCACTGGATTTTTTTGCTAATAGAATATCTGCTAGCTTATTATTATTTACTATTTTGTTTTATGTGTTGATTTATACAGTTTGGTTAAAGAGAAAAACTCCACAAAACATAGTAATTGGTGGAGCAGCAGGCGCATTACCACCAGTTATAGGTTGGGCGATAGCAACCAATTCTTTATCATTAGAGCCAATTACATTCTTTTTAATCATTTTCTTTTGGACACCATCTCATTTTTGGGCACTGAGCCTTTATAAATCAGATGACTATAAAAAAGCTAAAATCCCAATGCTTCCATTAACAAATGGCATTGAAAGCACCAAGTTAAATATTTTTATCTATTCTTTAATTATGATCCCTGTAATTGTAATGCCATATGCTATCGATTTTGTTGGATTAGTTTTTTTAATTCCATCTTTAATTTTAACTTTTTATTATAATTTTTTGTGTTTTGAGCTTTACAATTTTAAGAAAAATAAATTTAATGCAAAAAAAGCAAAATCGATATTTGGATATTCTATTTTATACTTATTTCTGATATTTGTTCTTTTTTTAATAGATAAAATTTTATGATGACACCTGACAAAAAAACTAAGAAAAAAAATATTTTAACTGCTGTAGCAATTTTGGCATTTATGGTATTTCTATTTGTATTTACTTTATATAATGTTGGAGTTTTTGATAGACAGTTATGATTAAGAAAAAAACTTTAACACCAGTATTACTTGGAGGCATATTTTTTCTTATGCTTGGACTTTCTTTTGCAGCAGTACCACTTTATGACATGTTCTGTCGTATAACAGGGTTTGGTGGAACTACTCAGGTCTCCAAAGAAGCACCAAACATAGTTTTAGATAAAGTAGTAAGTGTTAGATTTGATACTAATGTGAATAATCTTACTTGGGATTTTAAAGCTAAATCAAATGTAATTGATGTAAAAGTTGGCCAAGTAAACAAAATTGAGTTTGAGGTTCAAAATTATGGGGATGAAACTACTTATGGAGTAGCTAGTTTTAATGTTTCACCATCAAGCTTTGGAAAATATTATAGTAAATTGGGTTGTTTTTGCTTTGAAAAACAAGAACTTAAAGCTGGAGAAAAAGCAACTTATGTTATGACTTTTTATTTAGACCCTGAGCTCGTCAATGATCCAACTACAAAAAATTTGCAAGATGTAACTATGTCGTACACTTTTTTCTCGACAGATTACTATAAACAATCATAATCACGAAAAATGTCAGCTGAAAAAAAACACGATTACCATTTAGTAGACCCAAGCCCTTGGCCCATCTATGTTTCATTTTCTTGCTTAGTGCTAGCAATTGGAACAATATTTTATATGCATAACGATGTTTCTTGGGGAATGTATTTAGGGCTAGCTTTAGTTTTATATGGTGCTTACATGTGGTTTAGAGATGTTGTAATAGAAGCAGAACACCAAGGTCATCATACACCTGTTGTTCAAATTCATCACCGATATGGTATGACTTTATTTATAGCATCAGAGGTTATGTTCTTTGTTGCATGGTTTTGGGCATACTTTGATATTAGTTTATTTCCAAATGAATTTGTTGGAAACGTTTGGCCACCAAAAGATATTGAAACATTCGATCCATGGGATATTCCATTAATTAACACATTGGTTTTACTTCTTTCGGGTACGACAGTAACTTGGGCTCATCACTCATTAATAGAGGGTGATAGAAAAGGGTTTATACAAGGTTTAACATTAACAGTTATTTTAGGTTTCTTTTTCACTTTGCTTCAGGCCTATGAATATCATCATGCTACTTTTGATTACTCTGGTCATATTTATGGAGCTGTATTCTATATGGCAACAGGTTTTCATGGATTTCACGTTATAATTGGAACAATATTTTTAGCAGTTTGTCTTGCTAGAGCTAGAAAAGGACATTTTACCAAAGATCATCATTTTGGATTTGAAGCAGCTGCATGGTACTGGCATTTTGTAGATGTAGTTTGGTTGTTCTTATTTGCAGCAATATACGTTTGGGGAAGTTAATAATTAACTCTTGAAGAATAAGTTTCTATTTTCAGTTTTTGTCTATTTTATTATTTTAGTTTTAATATCCTTAGGTTCATGGCAACTATATAGACTAAGTTGGAAATTAGATTTAATCAATCAGATTGAAAACTCATTAAAAAATGAACCAGTTGAACTATCAAGTATTGAAGAGAAAAACTTTTTAAGGGTCAAAACTTCAGGAAAAATAGATTTTCAAAAACAAATTTATCTCTACAATCTAAATGAAAGTGGCAAACCTGGATTCGAGGTGATCAATCCTATTTTAATCAATGATAAAAATTATTTAATCAATAGAGGGTGGATACCGTTTAATAAAAAAAATAAACCTGAAATTAATCTAATTAATCAAAATAATATAATTGGCACTCTAAAAACTCAATCTAAGGCAAACTCTTTTAAGCCAAAAAATGATATTGAAAAAAATTACTGGTTTACATTAAATCGAGAAGATATTTTTGAATATACAGGTAAAAAGTTTTCAAAATATATAATTTATTTAAATGGTAATTATAGTTTACCAAAACCTAAAGTAGTAACTGCTAAAATTTCTAACAATCATAAAAAATATGCTATTACTTGGTTTTCAATGGCGATTTCAATCCTTTTAATATATCTATATTTTAGAAAAAAAAATTATTAGATGGAATACATAAGTACTAGAAATAATAAAAAAACCTTTGAATTCAAGGATGTTTTTATAAAAGGTCTCGCAGATGATGGAGGTCTATTCATACCTCAATCTCTTCACAAAGTTGATATCAACAATCTTAGAGGGCTTGAGTACAATGATTTAGCAAAGAAAATTATTTATCCATTTATTGGTGACTTCATGACCGAAGCTGACTTAAATAAAATTATTGATAAATCTTATTCTGTTTTTAGAAAAAAAAATGTTGTTGATCTTATTAAAGTTGGAGATCGATCTGTACTTGAATTATTTCATGGTCCTACACTAGCCTTTAAAGATGTTGCAATGCAACTTTTGGGTAATTTTTATGAATATTACTTAAATAATCAAAATGAAAAAATAAATATTGTCGTAGCTACTTCAGGAGATACAGGGGCAGCAGCTATTGATGCTATTAAAGGAAAAAAAAATATTAATATTTTTGTGCTTCATCCTCATAATAGAGTATCAACAGTTCAAAGAAAGTTGATGACTACTGGAAAAGACAAAAATGTTTTTAATATCGCTGTGAATGGAAATTTTGATGATTGTCAAAATTTAGTCAAAACAATGTTTGCGGATAAAACTTTTTCAAATGATATCAAAATGTCAGGTGTAAATTCAATAAACTGGGCACGTATTATTGCTCAATGTGTATATTATTTTTATAGCTATTTTTTAATAGAGGATGACAAACGTCCAATCAATTTTTCGGTACCAACAGGAAATTTTGGCGATGTATTTGCTGGATATCTAGCTAAAAAAATGGGCCTTCCAATTAATAAATTGATTGTCGCCACTAATCAGAATGACATCCTCCATAGAGCTATTTCAAAAGGAAGTTATGAAGTGGAAAATGTATCTGAAACATTATCTCCTAGTATGGATATACAAGTAGCAAGTAATTTTGAAAGACTACTTTATGATTTAAATGAAGGGGATGATTTGCAAACAATAGATGCAATGAAAAATATTAAAGAAAAAGGAAAACATATTATCAATCAAGAAAAATTAGATAAAATAAGTGTAGATTTTTTATCTGCTCGAATGAATGAAGAAGAGGTTTTAAAAACAATTAGTAAGGTTTATGAAAAATTTAAAATTGTATTAGATCCTCATAGTGCAATTGGTTATGGTGCTTTTGATAAAATCAATTTAGATGGAAATAATATAGTTTTAGCAACAGCTCATCCTTGTAAATTTCCAGATGCAATTAAAAAAGCAATAAATTTAAAAAAAGACCTACCTAAAGAATTAATGTTTGTTATGGAGGAAAAAGAAAATTATGATATTATTGATAATGAAGTTGAAAAAATCAAACAACACATAAAAGAAAGAATTTAATGCATATAAAAGAAAATGATCAAATCCCTAATGTAGATGTTTTTGTTATGGAGGATGGAGAACCTGTTAAAAAAAATACTCAAATATTTTTAAAGGATAAAAAAGTAGTTATTTTTGGCCTTCCAGGAGCTTACACTTCTGTATGCTCTGCAAAACATCTCCCAGGATATGTGAACATGTTTGAGCAATATAAAGAAAAAGGAATTGACCACATAATTTGTATTTCAGTGAATGATCCATTTGTCATGAATGCTTGGGGCAAAGAACATAATGTTGGAAACAAGATATTAATGGTTGGAGATCCATTTTTAAATTTTACTAAAGGAATTGGAGCTGATGTAGATAAAAGTGCAAGGGGACTTGGTGTTAGATCTAATAGGTATACAATGTTAGTCGATAATTTAAAGATTGTTAAATTACAAGAAGAGAAAGATACCGGATCTTGTGAAATTTCTGCTGCTGAAAACTTTATTAAGTTAGTCTAAATTCGCAGCTTTTTTTGCCATTAAATCTACTTCTTCATTCATAGGATTTCCCGCGTGAGCTTTCACCCAATTCCACTTTACATTTAAAGATTTATTTAAATCATATAATTCAATCCATAAGTCTTTATTTTTTACATCTTCTTTTTTTGATGTTTGCCAATTATTTGTGATCCACTTATTTATCCATTCTGTAATTCCAAGTTTGACATATTGCGAATCTGTATAAATTGTTATTTGTGAGCTGGCATTCATCTCTTTCAAGGCATTAATAGGTGCTAATAATTCCATTCTATTGTTAGTAGTATTTTTTTCATTACCACTAATTTTTTTTATTTTTCCATCTTCATTGATTATTGCTGCCCATCCACCATTACCAGGGTTTGTTAAACAAGAACCATCAGTATAGATTTCAATCATTAATTTAAATAATCTTTGTAAGACTTTAAGTTATTATGCGTAATAAGTTTTTGATAATACTCATTAGGATCTTTAATTTTAATCAATGCCGTTTTAGGAGTATTTGAATAATCATACAATCTAGTTAAAAGATACCTCATTGCAGCACCCCTGCATAAGATATTTAATGATTTTTTTTCTTTTAATGAAATTTCTTTAACACTTTCGTAGCCTTTTATTAATTTTTTAATTTTTTGCTTATTCATCACAAATTTTTGATTTTTATAATCAAAACATAAAGCATTAATGCAGATTGCAATTTCATACATAAAGATATCATTTGCAGCAAAATAAAAGTCAATTACTCCTGACAATTTATTTTTATTAAAAAAAATATTATCTATAAATAAATCACCATGAATTACTCCTTGAGGAAGTTTTGAGGGCCAATTTTTTTTTATATCTTTTAAGTTATTTGCTAAAAAATTTTGTAAATTATTAAATTTTTTTGATTTAAATTTTATACTTTTTAATAATGGCCCCAACTCCTTGATACCCATAGAATTTTTTCTGGATATGCCTATTTTTTTAGTAATTTCATGGATATTTGCAATTATTTTACCAACTTCAAAACAATTATTTAAATTTAATTTAGTTTTATCTTTTCCGTGTAAGAAAGAAACAATGCATGCTTTTTTATTTTTTAAATTTATTAAGTGTAATCCTTTTTTACTTTTCAGAGGTTTTGGACAGCTAATATTAGAGTTATTTAAGATTTCCATTAGTTTCATAAAAAAAGGTATCTCTCTGTTCGAAACTCTTTTTTCAAAAATTGTTAAAATGAACTTATTTTTTTTTGTTTTTAATAAGTAATTTGTATTTTCAATTCCTTTCTTTATGCCCTTGAAATGCATAATTTTTTCCATTTCAAACTGATTGTTAATTGAATCAATGTCTTTCTTATTAATCTTTGTGTAAACAGCCATTTAATTTAATTTATTTGGGATTTTAAATACTACGTCTTCTTTAATTATTTCTACTTCATCTATCTTAATAGTAAATCTATTTTTTAATTCACTAATAAAATTATCTACTAATATTTCAGGTGCCGAAGCTCCAGATGAAATACCAATAGTATTTGAATTTTGAATTTTATCATAGGGTATTTCACTTTCTGAATGGATTAACATTGAATTTTCACAGCCTGATTTTTTAGCAACTTCCACAAGTCTAACTGAGTTCGAAGAATTTCTACTACCAATTATAAAAAACATATCGCAATTTTTAGCTATATTTTTAACAGCCATTTGCCTATTCGTTGTTGCGTAACAAATATCTTCTTTTTGAGGTTCTCTTATATTTTCAAATCTTTTTTTTAAAATTTGAATAATATCTTTTGTATCGTCTACAGATAAAGTTGTCTGAGTAACAAATGCAATTTTTTTATTGTCTTTATTCTCATAATTTTTTGCTTCTTCTTCATTTTGTACAAGATCAATTGATCCTTCAGGTAGTTGGCCCATAGTGCCTATAACCTCAGGGTGATTTTTATGACCAATTAAAATTATATGGTAGCCAGCTTTATTTAAATTTTCAGCTTCTCTGTGCACTTTAGAAACAAGTGGACATGTTGCATCTACATAAGTCATATTATAATTTTTAGCATCTTCTGGTATTTTTTTTGGAACACCATGAGCTGAAAAAATAACTGGTCTTGATTTATCATTTATTTCCTCAAGCTCTTCAACAAAAATTGCTCCCTTTTTTTTTAAATCATCAACAACAAATTTATTGTGAACTATTTCATGCCGCACGTAAACTGGTGCACCGTATTTTTGAATTGATTTTTCTACAATTTCAATAGCTCTTTCAACACCAGCACAAAAACCTCGTGGAGCAGAAAGTAAAACGTTAATTGCTTTGTTTTTCATATTTCTCTAATAAATATTCGAGCAATATATGAGGAAAGGTTAAAGACGCCAAACCTATAAATATCACTTTTAAAATAGAACTGTTTAAATCATAAATATTGTTTAAAAAAAACAAACTTATTAAGCAGAAAATAGCTGTTAAAATTGTAAGTGGTAGTGCTTTTTTTAAAAATTTAATTAAACCACTATTAAAATCAAAATTATCTATTTCAAATATCAAAGTAATAGTGTGTCTTAAAGAATGTAAAAAACAAAAATATAAAGTAAACGCTACTAAGGGTGAAAGATAATAATTTAAAATAATAATTGAAAAATAATCTAGAAAAATTACAAATTTTTTAATTTCAAATTCTTTTATGAATAATAGAACACTTGATAAAGTACTTAAAACAATTCCAATCAAGAGGATCTTATTAGTTTCTATATAATCTAAGATTGTATAGAAAGCTTCATCTTCAACTAATAAAAATTTATATATTGCAACTGTTTCATCAAAATGAAAAAACATAGGTGCTAGAATAATCAGTGATCCTTTAAAAAAGAATAATAGTTGATTTATTAAATTATTATTTGTTGTTAAAAATTGAGTATCTTCTTTACCAAAATGATATGACGCAACGACTAAAAAAAGAAGCAAAGATATTGCTGGTAACAAAACCCAAAAAAGGATTATAAAAATAGCGAGTAATATGTAGGATACATAAAAGATAAAAACATTTTTAATATCAAAAATTTTTAAAAGTCTTTTACCTTTAATGTGGTCAAGAGATCCATGAGATACTCCAATAACCAAAATAAGGAATAAGCAAATTAGAGGAGAGATTGAAAAATTCTTAGCTTTAAAAGTGATTAGAGAAATAATGTTACAAAATAAAAAAAAAACAAAAGAATGATTTAAGTTTATTCTTTTTATATTATTTATCATTTTAAAAAAGCTGTCTTAAAAATTTTAATTTTGGCATTTTAGAGATAATTGATAGATCTTCTCGTAAATTACTTTTATTAGATAAAAAATTTACTACAGTTTCAGAAGGGCAACCAAACATTTTAAAAAAAATTTTCCCCATATCTTTTGGATTATTTTTTAAAACTTTTAGAAATATATTATCTAAAAATTGGTATTTTTTACCCAGTGTAAATAAACTGGCATTTTGAATATTGTCTAAATTTTTTCTTATATACTTGGAATGTTCTTGAATATTGAGAAATGTATATCCTGTGCTTAATCTAGTCATACCACCCACTGTTCCAATATTAATTTGATTAGGCTTTTTAATATAATCTATATTAAATAGAGGTATCGCACCGACCTCTTTATAGTTAATTGTGAAATCTTTTATTTTTAAATGGTCTTTAACATAGTTATTTAATTGCTCATCATAATCTTGAAGAGATGAGTTTTTAAGATCTGAAATCCAGGTAGTTTCTACAAGTGCTTTTTTTTTTGAATAGGGAAGTGTATAAAAAAAATGCACACTATCTTTTTGTTCACAGTCAAAATCCATTAGATTGAATATTTCTTCATCAAAAAAGTCTTTCTTTGTCTCTATTTCGAAACCAGAAAAATGCTGCCATAGCTTTCCTTTGCTATTTGCCGTACTCTCAACGCTATTAAAAATAAATGAATTGTTAATATTTATTTCATTTAAATTTTTGAGAAAAAAAATATTTTTATTCTGTTTTAAAGCTTTAATTGTTTTGTCGTAAAATAATCCGCTATCAATTGTTTGGTAAGGGGTATTTTTGCATTCTAAATGCTTTGTATGACTTGGTATATTAATAGTAAAATTACTCCAACTTTTTTTTACACAATCCTCAAAATTATGAGAAAAAATTTTCCAAAAAGACCAGGTCTTATCTTTAGTGTAATTGTCTCTTGGTTCAATGATTGCTAAAGTTTTATGGTTTAATTTTTGGTGAAGATCTAATTCATAGGCAAGAGATAGACCTGCGCACCCACCTCCAATAATTATATAATCAAATTCTCTCATCTAAATTTATTTCTTCCCTAATTAAAGAATGATTATGCTCAATATCATTATCATTTTTATTAATCAAAAATAATTTAATTAGATCATATACTGAGCACAAAGTTTCAATTATTTTTTCAATTTTAGTTACATAAATTTTACCTGATTTTTTGTAATTTTCTAAATTTTGTTTTTTAAGAATTTTATAACCAATTTTTCTATAAACTCTTCTTGCAACCAAAATAGCAAAACGAAAAGCTAATGGAATTTCTTTGATTGAATAGAATGAATTTTCATAATAACTTTCAGAAAGTTTTATAGTAGATTTTATTTCTTCAAAATTTAGATCAATGTAAGATCTTCCAAAATTAAGATCTTCAACAACATCTCTAGAGATATTTGTTAGTTGCATTGCTATACCAAGATCAATTGCTGATTTTAATGAGTCTTTTTTATTCACTCGTAAAATCTTAGCCATCATCAAGCCAACCGTTCCTGCTACCCTATAAGAGTAGAGTAATAAATCTTTTTTTTTATGTAGTTTTATACTCTGCTGAATATCAGAATTTATTCCATCTAATAAATCATTGACGACTTTTAATGGAATATTAAACTCATTAATGAGTTGCCACATATTTTTAATAATAGGATCATCAAATTTTTTATTGTTAAAATTATTTTGAAAATCTAAAAATTTTATTTTTTTTAGCTCAATCGCTTCATTGCTATCTGCAATATTATCTGCAACCCTACAAAAATCGTATAAAGCTGAACATTTTAAATAAGTTTGTTTTGGCAAGAAAAAACCTGCCCAATTAAATGATTTTGCGTATATAGATAAATAACTCTGATCCGCCATTATATGATTTTATCTAATACCTTCGCAGAAGACAATACACCTGGAACTCCTGCTCCAGGATGGGTTCCTGCTCCAACAAAGTAAAGACCATCATATATCTCCGATTTATTGTGAAATCTAAAGTAAGCTGATTGAGTAAATTTTGGTTGGATAGAAAAACCAGAACCATATTTAGTATTTAAGTCTTTTTCAAAGTAATCTGGCGTAAGATAAAAATCTTCTACAATATTTTCTTTAAGATTAGGCATTAAATCTTTTTCCATTTTATCTATCACTAATTTTTTCATCTTTTCGCCTTCAATATTCCAATCAATTTTTGATTGATTATTGGGGACCGGGACCAACACATAAAAACAATCATTACCCTCGGGTGCCATTGATTTATCAGTTGCTGATGGTCTATGAAGATAATAACTAATATCTTCATTTAATTTTTTTTTGTTAAATATATCCTCTAGATGTTCTTTATACTTGTTACCAAATTTAATTGTGTGATGCTCAACGTTCTCATAGACTTTTTTTGTTCCAAAATAATACACAAACAAACCCATAGAGTATTCCATACGTTTTTTTTTCCAATTAAATAAAAGTGAATTATTATTTCGACTCAATAATTTTTCATAAACAGCAGGAGGATCTGCATTGCATATCACGTTATCAGCTTCTATAATATTTTTGTTATTTATTTGAACACCGGAAATTTTGTTATTTTTTGAAATTATCTTGGTAACTTCACTTTCTTTCAATATCTTTACTCCAACTTCATTCATTAATTTTTCATAACCTTTTATAATATTTCCGGTCCCACCCATCGAATAATGAATCCCCCATTTTTTTTCTAAGTATAGAATTAGTCCGTAAATAGAGGTTGTTGAAAAAGGGTTTCCTCCAACTAGAAGAGGGTGCATGCTTAGCATTCTTCTTAATTTTTCACTTTTAATATACGAGGAAACTAGTGAATACACAGATTTATAACTTTTAAGTTTTAGAAGCGCAGGTAATTGTTGCATCATTACAAACGGTTTATCAAAAGGAACATCTGCAAGCTCCGTAAAACCTTTATCAAAAATTTTTTTTGTAAAATTTACTAACTTTTCATAGCCTTTTACATCTTCTTTATTTATATTTTGAATTTGATTTTTCATTTCTGACTCATTTCCTGAGTAATTAAATTTTGTTTTGTCTTCAAAAATGAATTGGTACCAAATTTTAAGAGGGGTAAGTTTAATATAATCTTTGGGATCTTTTTTAAATAAATCAAATAATTCGTTAATTAAATAGGGGGCAGTTATTACAGTTGGTCCACCGTCAAACGTAAAACCATTTTTTTTAAACACTCTTGCTCTTCCACCTAAGTCAGGATGCTTTTCTACCAATGTTACCTGATGACCTTTAGCTCTAAGCCTAAGTGCAGCTGCAATTCCTCCAAATCCTGAACCAATAACTATAGAATTCATTTTAACAATTTATAGTTTTTTAAAATAATTGTAAGAATATTATGAGTTAATCTTTTTTAACTCTTCCTTAGTTTCATCTAAGTTTTTTTGAAATACCGCGTCAAGTTTAGATTTATCAACAGAAGTTGTGATAATTTTTTTAACTGAATCTACTGCAATTTTAATTGACGCATCTTTAATTTCTTTAATCGCTGCTTCTTTCATTTGACTTATTTTATTTTCAGCTAAATTCTTTTTAATTTCAGATGATTTATGAAATTTATCATTTAGCTCAATTATTAATTTGTCTGAATCTTTTTTTGCTTCATCTAAAATTTCATTACTTACTGTTTGTGCTGTATCTAATTTATTCTGTGCATTATCTAGCAATGTTTTTGCCTCAGTTCTTAACTTTTCACTTTCATTAATTTCATTTTTGATATCAGATATCATTTTATCTAACATCTCAGTAACTTTCTGAGGAATTTTAAGATAAATTAAAGCTCCAAAAAAAATTACAAATGAAACTGCTACCCAAAAAGTTGCATCAATTGCCATAATATTTATCTCCACTTCTTCTTGATAAATCATCGACAATTGCTGAAATACTACTGTTATTTACCTCAGCACCAATAAGTTTTTGGATTAATTCTGATGAAGTCTCAATTGCTATCTTATTAATTTTATCAGCTGCACCTTTTTGTAGTTCTTTTATTTCTTGTTCTGCTTTGCCAATTTCATCATCAATTTGCTTATCCAGAACATCTTTTTTGGCACTAATGTCTTTTAATGCTTTTTCTCTTGCTTGATTAAAAATATTTTTTGCTTCCATCTTACTTTTTGAAACAATTTCTTCATATTCTTTAAGCTTTTCTTCACTATTTTGTCGTTGTTTCTCCGCAGCCTCAATATTTTCTAAAATTTGTGATTTTCTAGACTCCAGGTTGTCACTAATTTTTGGAAGTATTAATTTTGATAAAACTATATACAAAATTCCAAAAGTTAGAGTTAACCAAAAGATTTGTGAAATCCAAAATTCAGGATTTAATTGAGGCATACCTCCGCTTTCAGCTGCAAAAGCTTCCAATGAAAAAAGGAAGCTAAAAAATATTGACTGAAAATATATTTTTTTAATCATTAAATCTAAAACGCAAATAGAATGATTAATGCAACTACTAATCCAAATAATCCTGTTGCTTCTGCAAGTGCAAAACCTAAAAGCAAATTAGGAAATTGTTTTTGTGCTGCAGATGGATTTCTCATCGCACCTGATAAATAATTTCCAAAAATTATTCCGATACCAACACCGGCACCAGCCAAAGCTATTGCTGCTAGACCTGCTCCGATCATTTTTGCTGCTTCTAATTCCATTATATCCTCCTATGTTAATTAATGGTGTAAATTTAATGCATCATTTAAATAGATGCAGGTTAAAATTGCAAAAACGTACGCTTGAAGAAAAGCAACTAAGATCTCCAAACCTGTTAATGCAACCGAAAAACTCAGTGGAAGCCATCCACCAACTATTCCAAGACTTATTACAAAGCCTCCGAAAACTTTCATCATTGTATGACCTGCCATCATGTTAGCAAACAATCTAACTGATAAACTTATTGGTCTACTTAAGTAAGAAATTATTTCTATTACTACAATCAGTGGAAGTAGCACTGCAGGGACTCCACTCGGTACAAATAGTTTTAAATATCCGAAACCATGTTTCATAAATCCAATAATCGTTACACCTATAAAAATAAATGCAGCTAAAACAAATGTTACAATGATATGGCTAGTAACAGTAAAAGTATAAGGTATCATTCCAAACATATTGCAAAAAAGTACAAACATAAAAAGCGAAAATATAAAAGCAAAATATGGTTTTGCTTTAAGGCCAGCTGTATCACTAATCATTTTTGAAACAAATGTGTAACTAAGTTCTGCTAGTAGTTGGATTTTATTTGGTATTAATGAATTTTTTTTTGATCCAAGATTAAAAATTAATAGAATTGCAACTGAGCTAATAATCATAAACAAACTTGCGTTTGTAAATGAAATATCAAATGTGCCTATTTTTATTTCTGGCCCAATTCTGTGCACATTGAATTGAGTCATTGGATTTGATGCCATAAATTTTATCTATTTTTGCATATTTTTTGCAGATCTAATTACGTTGGTAATTCCAGCAACCACACCCACAAAAAAAAATATTAATATAAACCAGGGTTTAGTACCAAAGGTCTTGTCAAAAATAAACCCAATAATTGTCCCTACAGCCACAGCTGATACTAATTCTGTGCTCAATTTGAAGGCAGTTCCAATAGATGATGGATTATCCTTTTTATTATAGAGATTTTTCTTTGAAATTTTACTTTTTGCAATCTCTAAGCGAGTTTTGAACGGATCTTTTGGCATTTATATAGTTTAGGCAACCATACTCTCTGCTTTTTGTAAATCAACAGCTACTAGCTGACTTATACCTTTTTCTGGCATAGTTACCCCATAAAGTCTATTCATTTTAGACATTGTTAGAGCGTGGTGAGTTACAATAATAAATTTTGTATTAGTAATTTTAATTAGTTCCTCAAGTAAATTACAAAATCTTGTGACATTAGCATCATCAAGAGGGGCATCAACCTCATCTAATACACAGATAGGAGATGGGTTAGTTAAAAAAACTGCAAAAATTAATGATAAAGCAGTTAGCGCTTGTTCACCACCTGAAAGTAATGTTATTGATTGGAGCCTTTTACCTGGAGGGCTAACTAGCATTTCCAATCCTGCTTCTAACGGGTCATCTGAATCGACTAATTCTAATTTAGCATTTCCACCATTAAAAAGTTTTGTATACACTTCGTTAAATTTTCTATTAACTTTCTCAAAAGCCTCAATTAATCTTTCCCTTCCTTTTTGATTTAGCTCATTAATACTATCTTTTAATTTTACTATTGCTGTCACTAAGTCAGAACGATCTTGTTCCATTTTTTTAATTTCATCTTCATATTTGCTAGTTTCTTCATCAGCTTTTAAATTAACAGATCCTAAACTTTCTCTTTCTTGTTTTTTTTTGTCCAAAGCATCTTCCTGATCAATAGCATTTGGTAATTCTTCAACACCATTTAAGTTGGAATTTTCTAAAATATTATCTTCAGTTAGGTTAAGCTCAGAATTTATTCTATCTAGTAAATCACTTTTTCTTTTTTCAAGACCTTCTATAGTTGCTCCAGAACTTGCTTTCCTCTCTCTAATTTGAATAGATTGTTCTTGAATTTGATTTAACTCAGTTCTTAATGTTTCTATTCTTTTATCAGTCTCTTCAATCACTATATCATTATCCACTTTTTCTTTATCAGAAATTCTTAAATTTTCAGAAATCTGTCCTTTTCTCTCCGCCTGAACTCTAGGTTGATTTTCTAATTCTTTTAATTGATCTGAAAGTTTATTTTTTCTCACAATTAATTCTGCAACCATTTTTTCTGAATTTGATAATAAATTTTTCCAACTTTCAATTTCAGTTTCAATTGTTTTTATTCTTTCGTTACGTTTAATAGACTCATTTTTGATCGACTGATTTTTACTATATGCGTCAGCATATTTTTCTTGAAGTTGTTTTATATTTTGTGACTTCTCGTTTACATTTAAAAGTTCCTGTCTACTTTTTTCATTTTTTAAATCATTTAAGAAATTATCAAGCTCCATATTACATCTATCTAATAGGGTAACAGCTTGTTGGATTTCATTGCTATCAATTAATTCTTTTGCTCTATTTATGGAGTTTTTGACATTTTTAATTGGTCCTAAACTTGTATTTATGCTTCCTTCTGCAATGTTATTTACAACTTCATCTACTGCCTCTTGTTCTTTTTTTAGTTTCTTTTTAGCATTTTCTAAATCTTCATTAGATAGTTTTTCAGTTTCAAAATATTTAGAGTCTATTTCAATTAGATCTGATTTTTCCTCTTTAAGTCTTTTTTCGTTAGAATTAGCATCTATTATAATTCCTCTTTCTCTATTTATATCTTCATCTAGAGTGCTAATTGATTTATTAATAGACTCTATCTCATCTTGTATTCTAGTATTTTCCTCATCCAAACTTTGAAGCTCAAGATTTAGTCTTTGAATTCTAGACAAGTTTTCAATATTTTTTTCTCTAAGTGGAGATACTTTATCAGTTGCTATTTTAATTAAATTTTCAAGCTCAGCAATTTTATTATTGAATCCTTCTACTTCTCCTCCTGCTTCATTGTTAATCTCATTTTCAATTTTAATCTCTTTAGCAATCTCTAATAATTTTAAGTAATATAACCCTGCTTCAATTTTTTTAATTTCTTCAGAAATTAATTTGTATTTTGTAGCTTCTTCTGCTTGTTTTTGAAGATTGGCCAATTGTTTTTCTTGTTGTCTTCGTAATTCATCAGCTCTTTTAAGATTGTTTTCTGCGGCACCCAATCTTAGTTCAGCTTCATGCCTTCTTACATGTAAACCAGAAATTCCTGCGGCCTCTTCTAAAATTGCTCTTCGGTCAGTCGGTTTTGCTGTTACTAAAGCTCCAATACGCCCCTGACTAATCATGGAAGGTGAGTGAGCTCCAGTCGAGAGATCTGCAAAAAACATTTGAGCATCTCTGGCTCTTACTTCTTTATCATTAATATAAAATTTAGAACCTTTATCTTTTTCAATTTTTCTTCTAACACTTATTTGATCTAGATCTCGATATTGAACGGGTCCTTCATTGTTTTTATTCTCTACATCAATAGAAACTTCTGCAATATTCTTTGAAGCTTTATTGGAAGTGCCATTAAAGATTACATCTTCCATTCCAGAGCCACGCATGCTTTTTGCAGATGTTTCTCCCATTACCCATCTTAAAGATTCAACAATATTGGATTTTCCACATCCGTTAGGACCCACTATTCCTGTTAGACCTTCTTCAATTAGAAAATTTGTTCTATCTGCAAAAGATTTAAATCCATTTAATTGGATTTTTTTAAACTCCATGCATTAACTTATATCAGTTTTTCTAGAGCTTTTTTTAAATTTTTATAAGTGAGAGTTTTTTCAAATTTTTTGTCATTTATGACTATCGTAGGAGTAGAATTTACTTTAAAGTTTTTAGCTCCATCTACTCGGTCATTTAAAACAAAATCTTCTATTTCTTTATTGTTTATGCATTTTTCAAAATCTAGATCAAAGCCTTCATTGACTAGAAATTTTTGAAGATTTTCATTTGCTTCTTGTACGGAACTACCCTTAACCCATTTTTGCTGGTTGGCGTATAAACTATTTAAAATTGCCGAATCACCGTCGTTTTTACATTGGGAAACTTTAGAAGCATTGAAGGCTGCAACATCTAACGGGAAGTGTCTGAATTCAATTTTAGCCAAACCTGTATCAAGATATTCTTCTTTTAATTGAGGATATACATCTTTATGAAAGTTTGCACAGTGACTACAGGTTAATGACTCAAATGCGATAATAGTTATTTTTGCATCTTCATTGCCAACAAATATTCTTTTTATTTCTTCTGCATTAATACTTGAGATGGTGCTAAAAAATATAAGAGTAAAAGCTAAAATTTTTTTCATTTATTTTTAAATACCTTGGTTAATTCGATAAGTGATTTTTTTATTTTGTCATTCTTAACATTATTAATTTTATCTTGGTATTTATTAATTGCAACATTTTCTTGTTTAGTTTCTTTCTTAGTAAAAATTTTTTGTTCATCATCAAAACTTATAAATTTAAGCTTTTCAACTACTGTATAACCAAAAAAGCTATTCATCTTGTCCATTATGTCTTTTTTTGAATATTCCATATCAACCTCATGGCCTCGTTTGACCATTATAAGCAAGGTGCTTACCCCAAACTTGTTCGCGTTTTTAAATGTTTTTGGGTAACAAACTTTAAACAAATCCTCACCAACTATATATTTCCAGTTACTTAATGTTTCAGAATAAATATGTCCTTTTTTATTTATAATTTTTTTTACATTCTTTGGCAAAGTGTCTTTGAATGATCTTAAACCTTGAATGGTTTTACTTCTCTGCTTAGTATTATCTTTAAATTGCATATGAAAGAATTAATAATAACAAATAAAATTCTCAATTGGTACGATATTCATAAAAGAACATTGCCCTGGAGAAAAAAAACATCCTCTAAAAAAAAGCAATATTATACCTTGGTTAGTGAGTTTATGTTGCAACAAACACAAGTTGCAACTGTTATTCCTTATTTTAATAGATTTATAAAATACATTCCAAACTTAAAAGTTCTTGCAAAATTTAATGATCAAAAATTAATTAAGCTGTGGGAGGGACTTGGTTATTATTCAAGAGTTAAAAATTTAAAAAAAACTGCACAAATTGTTATCAAAGATTTTAATAAAAATTTACCTAATAACTTTTTAGACCTTAAGTCACTTCCTGGAATTGGTGATTATACTGCAAGTGCCATTATGGCTATTGCATTTAACAAACCTTTTATTCCTTTAGATGGTAATATCGAAAGAGTTTTAAAAAGATATCTTTACTTAAAGAATGAAAATCAAATTCAAAAGGATAATTTGGTTAAACAAAAAAAAATATTTGGCACATCTCTAAGAGCTAGTGATTATGCTCAAGCATTAATGGAATTAGGAGCACTAATATGCAAACCAATTAATCCTTAT
>JAOHFB010000011.1 GCA_028097785.1 Candidatus Pelagibacter sp.
TCTTTTATCAAATCATCCTCTAAATGGGTGCCAACAATTGTGACATCATTTTCATTTTCAACGCAAGGAACAGCAAAAGCAGATCCCATCGCGCCAGCACCAATTATGATTATTTTTTTCATAAGCTAAAAATTAAGCTAAAGTTTTTCTAATTGCTTGTTGCCACCCTTTCAATAAGTTAGTTCTTAAATTTTTCTTAATTTTAGGGGTAAAAATTGCATCTTTTTTCCATTTATTTTTTATTTCTTCTAAAGATTTAAATTCACCTGCTTGATATCCTGCAAAGAAAGCTGCACCTAATGCTGTTGTTTCTTGAATAGCAGGTCGTAATACTTTTGTATTCAAAATGTCTGATAAAAACTGAGAAAACCAGTCGTTCGCAACCATACCTCCATCAACTTTAATAATATTAGGTCTAGATCCATCTTTTTTCATAGCATCAAATAAATCATAACTTTGATAAGCTACCGACTCGATTACTGCTCTTACTAAATTTTTCCAATCTGTATTTCTGGTTAATCCAGTTATCAATCCCTTGGCTTCTGCTTTCCAGTAAGGAGCTCCTAAACCTGTAAATGCTGGCACAACATATACTCCATCGTTATCAATTATAGATTTTGAAATTTTTTCAGTTTGTTGAGCATTATCAATCAGTTTAATCTTATCTCTTAACCATTGAACACCAGCACCTGCAATAAATATAGAGCCCTCTAATGCATACGTATTTTTGTTTTTTAATCTGTAGCAAATCGTAGTTAATAATTTATTTTTAGATAAAATTTTTTTATTTCCTGTATTTATTATAGCAAAGGCTCCTGTGCCATATGTACTTTTAACGGAACCTTTATCAAAACAAGCTTGCCCAACTGCAGCTGCTTGTTGATCTCCTAATACTGCATTAATTGGTATTTCTTCACCTATAATTTTCTTAGAAGTTACTCCAAAATCATCAGCAGAATTTTTTACTTTGGGTAAAATAAATTTTGAAATATTTAGTTTTTTTAAGATTTCATCATCCCATTTATTTGAATTTATATTATACATCATAGTTCTACTTGCATTAGTTGCGTCAGTAAAATGATGTTTTTTATTCGTTAATCTCCAAATTAAAAAAGTATCAATTGTTCCAAACATCAATTGTTTATTTTTTAAAAGTTTTTTTGATATTGAAACATTATCTAGTATCCATTTTACTTTTGTTGCTGAAAAGTATGGATCAATAAATAGCCCGGTTTTATGCCTGAATAAATTTTCTAATTTTCTTTTTTTTAAATTTTCACAGATTTTACTTGTTCTTCTATCTTGCCAAACAATTGCATTATATATTGGTTTGCCAGTCTTTTTATCCCAAAGAATTGTTGTCTCTCTTTGGTTGGTAATTCCAATTGAAATAACCTTTGCTTTTAATTTTTTACTTTTTTTAATTGATTCTTTAATTGTTTTTAAAGTCACCTTCCAAATTTCCTCTGGATTATGCTCAACCCACCCTGGTTTTGGAAAAATTTGTTGAAATTCATATTGAGAAGAAAAAACTTTTCTACCTTTTAAATCAAATAAGATTGATCTACTCGAAGTAGTTCCTTGGTCAATTGAAAGAATAAGTTTATTCACTAAGCAAATTATAAATTATTTAATTAAATATTGCATACATTGAATAATTAATTCTTTTAATTTCTTACATTTTGTGAGTAAATAAAACATATAAAATATTTACTGGAGATAATTAATGACAAAAATTGCTATAATTGGTGCAGGTCCGTGTGGATTATCAATGCTAAGATCGTTTGAACAAGCTGAAAAAAAAGGTGAAAAAATACCTGAAATAGTGTGTTTTGATAAACAGGACGATTGGGGTGGTTTATGGAATTACAGTTGGAGAACTGGTTCTGATCAATATGGAGACCCTATTCCAAATAGCATGTACAGATATCTTTGGTCTAATGGGCCAAAAGAATGTCTTGAGTTTGCCGATTATTCCTTTGATGAGCATTTTGGTCAACCAATACCATCTTTTCCACCTAGAGAAGTTTTATATGATTACATTCTTGGAAGGGTAAAAAAAGGAAATCTTAAAAATAAAATCAAATTCAATACAACTGTAACAAATGTTACTTATAGTAATGATAGTTTTAATCTTACTTATAGAGATAAAAAAAATGATACAATTTTAAAAGACACATTTGATTATGTAGTGGTCTCAACAGGTCACTTCTCAGTTCCTTTCATTCCAGAATATCCTGGGATGAAATCTTTTCCTGGAAGAATAATGCATTCACATGATTTTAGAGATGCTGAAGAATTTAGAGGAAAAAACGTTATTGTACTTGGCAGTAGTTATTCTGCGGAAGATGTCGCTTTACAATGTCATAAATACGGAGCCAAAAGTGTAACTATTGGGTACAGACATAATCCAATGGGATTTATATGGCCTAAAGGAATGAAAGAAGTTTACCATCTTGATAGACTTGAAGGTAGCAAGGCAATTTTTAAAGATGGTCACGAACAAGAGGCAGATGCTGTAATTCTATGCACCGGTTATCTTCATCATTTTCCTTTTCTTACAGAAGATCTTAAACTTCAAACACATAATAGATTATATCCACCAAAATTATATAAAGGGGTTATTTGGGAAAATAATCACAAGTTAATGTACTTAGGAATGCAAGATCAATTTCACACTTTTAATATGTTTGATTGTCAAGCTTGGTTCGCAAGAGATGTTATAATGGGTAAAATTACAATCCCAAGTGAAACTGATATTAAAGATGATATTAATAAATGGGTTTCAGTGGAAGAAAAATTAGAAAACCCAGATCAAATGATCGATTTTCAAACAGAATATACAAAAGAACTTCATTCTTTATCTGATTATCCCAAAATTGATTTTGAGTTAATTAGAAAACATTTTAAAGAATGGGAGCATCACAAAGTTGAAAATATTATGACTTACAGAAATAAATCTTTTTCTTCACCTGTGACTGGTTCTACTGGTCCAGTTCACCACACACCTTGGGAGAAAGCAATGGATGACTCTTTGAAAACTTTTTTAAACAAATAGATATAATACTAAGATATTTTAATCTTATTTTTTAAAATAAGGAATCAAAAAAACAAAACAGGCGATTAAAAAGAATAAACTTCCAAACATTGCCCAAAAATTACCAATACTAGATATTATAAATCCAATTGCTGAAATTATAAACAAAACCCATCCAATCATGTTGATTGTTTCATTTTTCATTTTTTAATTTATTGAATTCCGAGATGTTTTTTTCTTTGATTAACCCAGGTTCTAATTAGATTATCAAAAATTAATCCTATGAACGCAACGCAGATTCCTAATGTTAATCCTATTCCTGCACCATTTTTATCAGATAAAGCTTTTAAAATGTATTGTCCCAGATCCTCTGTTCCAATAAATGCGCCAATAATCACCATAAATAAAGCGAATACGATCGTTTGATTTAATCCAAGCATCATATGTGGGAAAGCAAGAGGAAATTCTATTTTAAATAATCTTTGAAATTTAGTTACTCCCGACATTGTTGCAGCATCATGTAATGCAGTTGGAACACTTCTTAAACCCTCAATAGTATATCTTGTTGCAGGTATAGTTGCATAAACTATTACTGCAATTAATACTGATGTGTCTGTTATTCCAAAAAGCATCATTACAGGTATTAAATATACAAATGATGGAAAAGTTTGAAAAATATCACAAACTCCCAACATAAAACTTGCTGAACTTTTATTCTGAAAACACAAAGTACCAACTGTAAATCCGATTATACAAGATATAATAACTCCAAAAGTTGCCATGTAAGTTGTAACTAAAGCTCTATCCCACCATGGGCTTAATGCTATAAATAATGTCAATCCACAAACAACTAAAGCAGATCGAACACCACCAATTATATATCCCGCCCCTACTACTAAAACCAATGTTGCTACGGCAGGCATTCTTAAATACAAAGCACGCATTGGCTGAAGCACATCTACAATCAACCAAGTGTTAAATGCTTTTATGTATACAAAGAAAGTATCAAAAATCCAATCAACACCTTTATTCCAAAAATCAGCTGTTGATATCCCTTTATTGTGTGGGACTTCAAAAAGATAATTATACCCCTCTTTAAAATAAAAAGATCCAAAGTATGCGAATAATATTCCCAATATTATCGCTACACCAAAAAAGAATGCGTTTTTATGACGTTGAAAAAAAGTTAAGTTACCAAAATAATCAATTTGTTTATTAGCCCAAGCTAAAGACATTTTATCCAAAAGTATTGCAATCAAACTAATACATAGTCCTGCTTCTAATGCTAATCCAATGTTAAGCTGATTTAGTGCTAACAATAAATTAAATCCTAAACCTTTAGCACCTATAAAAGCTGATATAACTGCCATTGAAAAACAAACCATGATAACCTGGTTAACTCCAATTAAAATATCTCTTCTAGCTGTTGGAATTAACACTTTAGACATCAATTGCCAATTACTACATCCACTCATTTTACCTGCTTCAATAACCTCAGGAGATATTCCTCTAAGACCCAATAAGGTTAATAGTATCATTGGAGGAACTGCAACAACCATAGTTATGATTACAGCCGCATGATCACCTACCCCAAAAAGAACAATTGCTGGAACTAAAACTGCATATTGAGGCATAGTCTGCATTACTAAAAGTATTGGATATAAAGCTTTCTCAACTCGTTTACTTTTAAATGCTGCCACACCCAAACCTAAACCAAAAATAAATGATAATGGCGCTGCTACTAATATAAAAGAGAGTGTTTGCATTGAAGGTTTCCATTGACCAAAAATGGAAATATAAACCATCACTAAAGCAGCAAACAATGCAAGCCCTTTACCACTAAGTTTGTAAGCTAAAATTGTTGCTCCTGCTGCAACGATTGTCCATGGCAATCCTGGTAATTCTGCCCAAGGATTTGCATCAATCCAATCCCAACTCGAAAATGCAACAATAGTATTAAGTCCACCCAATAAAATTTCTCTTATTAAGTCAATGAGAAAAGTCATAAAAGAGGTAACATTTCTTGTAATTTGTAACACTAAGGGACGAGTTTTAAATTCCTGAGTATCTTCGTTCCAAAACTCCATTGGCATCCACTCATTCATTAAGAAAAATAAAGAGTCATTTATCCAAATAGGAAGCCACCCAAGAAGTGGAGGTAATCTCCAAAAGACATCAAAAGCATAATATCTTACCTCTTTGCCAAATAAGACGTATGAACTTTGGTTGGGATCTTTAATAAATTCTGCTTGTCCTCTTATAAAATTGTAAGTTTCTGGAACATCAATTGCAAAACATAAAGCAAAAAATACAATTAATAAAAATAACCACTGAAATAATTTGGGGTATTTTTTTATCAATTCCATATTTTAACTGTTATTTTTACGTCCTCCAAAAACTGTATTAATGATTTTTGATGGGTTAATTGAGCCTACAATTTGATTATTTTCATCTACTACAGCTACTGTTTTTTCTTGAGTTAGAATTTTTTCTGCTACATTTTCAATAATTTCATCTTTTGAAACTTTTAAATCGCTTAAATTATCTTTAACAGATGCTTCCATCACATCCTCTATTACTAAAACTTTTTCTCTAGGTACTTCTTCAGTAAATTTTCTTACATATTCTGTTGCAGGATTTAAAACAATATTTGCTGGAGTATCTAATTGTTCAATAATACCATCTTTCATAATCGCAATTCGATCAGCTAGTTTTAAAGCTTCATCAAAATCATGAGTTATAAACATTATTGTTTTTTGTAATTTCTCTTGAAGTCTTAAAAATTCATCTTGCATTTCTTTTCTTATTAATGGATCTAGTGCGGAAAAAGGTTCATCTAAAAACCAAATATCTGGTTCTACAGCTAATGATCTAGCAATACCCACTCTTTGTTGTTGACCTCCTGAAAGTTCTCTTGGAAAATAGTTTTCTCTTCCATCAAGACCAACCAATTTTACCATTTCCATTGCTTTACTAATACTGTCTTCAGTTTTGATCCCTTTAATTTGAAGTGGAAAAGCAATGTTCTCTACAACTGTTTTGTGAGGTAATAAAGCAAAGCTTTGAAAAACCATTCCCATCTTATTTCGTCTTAAATCTATTAGCTCTTTATTATTCAGCTGAAGTAAATCCTGACCTTCTATAAAAATTTTTCCACCTGTTGCATCTGTTAATCTAGAAATACATCTTAACAAAGTTGATTTACCTGAACCAGATAAACCCATTACAACTAACATTTCTCCTTTTGAAACTTCAAAGGAAGCATTATTAACACCTACAATACACCCATTATCTTGAAAAGTTTTTGCATCTACATTGCCATTAGCTTCATCAAGCATTTTTTTGGCATTTTCTCCAAAAATTTTATAAACACCTTCACATTTGATTATTGGATCAGACATAACTTGTAATTAGGTTATACGAAATTAAGATAAATTAAAATCGATATAATTATTTTTTTCCTCCTTAAAAATTTTTTATATAATAAACTCTTGTATCAATTCCAGTGCTTAAAAAACTTAAAGCTTCACCACTAACAGTAATAGTTTCATCAACACCAACATTTTCTCCACTCACTACAAATCCTGCAAAACATTTATTTTTTTCCTTGTCCCATTTTACAAATGTGTCGCTTATTTTATTACCATTCATTGTATATAGCTCGTGAGCTCTATAGTTTAAAAAATTTGCACCCATTATTGCGCGCTGTGGAATAAGCTTTGTAGCATTACAAACTTTCTCATACACTTCATCGGTAAGTCTAAAATGATCAGTTCCATCAAAAGATACTAAAATTCCTGATGGCAAACTTGAGATTAATTTGTCTAGTTTTCTTGCTTCAGCAATTCTCTCTTCTTCAATTTTCATTTTTGCAACAAGCTCATCTCCTTCACCAAAAATATTATTTAAGACAGCGAAAGATAAAATTACAATTACCATTAACAGTGCTAGACCACCAAATTGCTTGGTAGTTTCTGGCAACTCTTTTATTTTATGTAAATAATTTTCTTTTGACACTACTCTTGCAACTTTCCATTAATCCATGTTCCTGATTTTTGTTTTCCATCAGACCAGGTAAAAGTACCTTGGCCATTCATAAATCCTTTCGCCCACTCACCTTCATAAGTTGAGCCATCAGGAAAACTTAGAGTTCCAATACCACTCCACTCACTATTTTTAAATTCACCTTTATAAATATATCCATTTGGCCAGGTTTCAGTGCCTTGACCATGTTTTTTGGTTCTAACCCACTCACCTTCATAAGTTGTTTTGTCAGTGTAAATCCATTTTCCATAACCATTTTCACAATTTCCTTCTTTACAGCCCGTACTTCTAGCAAATGCTGAAGATGTGATTAACAAAGTTAAAATTATGGTGGTGATATATTTTTTCATACTTATATCTTACACAAAATCATTTAAAAAAAAATCCCCCCCAACATATTGTTGGGAGAGATTTATTAATTTATTTGCTTTTGACCTTACTTAGTAAAAGCTTGCCAAACACTCTTGTTATCAGCTAACCATTTTTTAGCTGCATCTTCATGAGTCATTTTGTCAACGTCAACTAAAGCTGCCATTGCACCAATTTGACTTGTAGAGAATGACATTTTTTTGAACGCTGCTGCTGCTGCAGGATGAGTTTTTGGAAAATCAGCATTTACTGCTTTTTTCAAATAACCATCTGGCGAACCACATTTTCCATCTCCACCGTCTTCTGGTCTACAACCAGCAGTATACGGAGGAAAGTCGATAAATGTAAAACCAGCACCATCTGTAAAGTTTGGTGTCCAGTTAAAGATAATTGTTCCTCTTCCTTCTTTTTCAGCGGCTGATAATTCTGCCCAAAGTGCATCTGCACTTCCAGCAAATTTAACCATCCAAAGATCTCCTAAACCTAATGCATCAACCCTTTGAGGTATTAAATCTCCATGCCAAGTTTGAGGACCTTCAAGCATTCTTCCTTTTCCGCCTGAGTCAGGTGTTACGAAATTCTTCGCACAATCAGGATTTTTTAAAGCAGTCCAATCTGGTAGACCAGGACATAATCCTTTATCAGTAACCCAGTTAGGATAACCCATATCCTCTAGAGTTCTTGCTTCGTGATCACCCCAATCAAGTAAACCACCTTTATCTAATGCTGTAGTAAATGACTTACCAAAAGCAGATTCCCATACTTCATGAGAAATAGATACGTCACCAATTCTAATTGACTCGTATACAGCTTGAGAGTCAGCATTTACATAGCTAACATTGTTACCCATACTTTCAAAAATTCCACCAATAACATAAGCCATTACAATTTGGCTTGACCAGTTATGAGTTGGGATTACGATAGGTTTTTTGCTATCTGCTGCGTTAGATATTCCTGAAAAAATTACTACAGAAATTATCAGAGCAGATATTAATGATGTTATTTTTTTCATTTTTTACCCCTCTATATTAATATTAATAATCAAAGTATGTTCTTAATTAAACTTCTAGTCAACTCGTTTTGATTAGAATAAACTTATAAAAAATATATATAGTTTTGTTAAAATGTTAAGAACTAGTAACGAAATCAGAAATCCAGGCTTAAGAGCTTTACCACCAGGAGTTGAAAGATATTTTGTTAAAGGCGGTGGTTTATCAGTAATAGAAGTTTTTCCAGAAGATAAGATTGAGATTATAAATGATGAAGGCAAACAAATTTGTGAAATTATAGTTTTTAATAATCAAGGAAAGCCTGATCTGTCAATTTTAAATTTAAAAGAAATTGCAAATGCAGATTTTTCTAAAAGAACAATTGCAAAAGATGAAAAAATTTCAAATATTTTTAAAAAGAGAAATCTAGATCTTCAAAAAGCAAAATCATCAATTCTATTTGATGAAGATTGTTTGATGGGAGAAAAAATAATTTTATCATCAAAAGACAAATGCTTTGTTTTAATAGCAGCACCTGGTGATCCGTTAAATGTTCATGAACAAAATCCTCCAACTGATTTAACTGTTTTTATTAATAGAGCCAAATTTTCAGAAACAGATGAACAGTTTGTTCTGCCTGACCCTTTGAATGATCCAATAGTTGAGCAACTTGTTAAAAGAAGAACTGCAGAAACGTATGAAGTGAAAGCAGGTGAATATATTCAAATTATTGATACAGGTGGAAGACAATGCTCTGATTTCTTAGCTTTTGATACTCATAAATTAAATGATGGTATTGAAAGTATAATTGATGATAAAGCGACCAGAACGTTCATGGGTAGTGCTTATCCAGGTCCAGGTTTGTTTTCAAAATTTTATGATGGTAATCACGAAGCTATGGTCGAGGTTGTTAGAGATACTGTTGGAAGACATGATACTTTTAATTTAGCATGTACTTCTAAATACTATGAGGACTTAGGTTATATGGGGCATATCAATTGTACCGATAACTTTAACAAAGGTTTAGAAAAATATGACGTTAACGCTAGAAAAAGTTGGTCTGCAATAAACCTTTTTTTTAATACTGCAATTGATGCAAACAATGTTGCAACATTTGATGAGCCATGGTCTAGACCAGGTGACTATGTTTTGTTTAGAGCTTTAAAAGATTTAACATGTATTTCATCAGCCTGTCCTTGTGATGTTGATGCTGCTAATGGCTGGAACCCAACAGATATATTTGTTAGAACTTATGGAAAAACTAACAAATATTCAAAAGCTATTGCATTTAGAATGAAAACAGACTCTGAGCCAAAACTAACCCAGGAAACAGGTTTTCATAAAAAAACATCTGAGCTAACAAGAAATTTTGTTGAATACAAAGGCTTTTGGTTAGCAAATAACTTTACTAATTCAGGAACAATAAAAGAATATAATGCCTGTCGAGAAAGTGCGATCGCAACTGATCTTTCTCCATTAAGAAAATTTGAAATACTTGGCCCAGATGCAGAAAACTTAATGCAATACACTTTAACAAGAAATGTTAAGAAATTATCAGTAGGTCAAGTTGTTTATACTGCAATGTGTTATGAAAATGGATGCATGTTAGATGACGGAACTCTATTTAAATTTGGACAAGATAATTTTAGATGGATCGGTGGCGATGAATACAGTGGAGAGTGGTTAAAAGAACAAGCTAAAAAGAAAAATTATAAAGTTTGGATAAAATCTGCAACAGACCACATACATAATATTGCAGTACAAGGTCCTAATAGTAGAAAAATTTTAGAAAAATTTGTTTGGACTGCTCCTATCCAACCATCAATAACTGAGCTTGAATGGTTCAGATTTAATATTGCTCGAATAGATCATGAAACAGGAACACCAATTGTAGTTTCGAGAACAGGTTACACTGGTGAACTTGGATATGAAATATGGTGCCATCCAAAAGATGCAAATGAAGTTTGGGATAAAGTTTGGGAAGCTGGAAAAGAATTTGATATCACGCCTTTAGGATTAGAGGCTTTAGATATGGTTCGTATAGAAGCTGGACTTATATTTTATGGATATGAGTTTGATGATCAAACAGATCCTTTTGAAGCAGGAATTGGATTTACTGTTCCACTTAAAACTAAAGAAGATGATTTTATTGGTAAAGAAGAATTAATAAAAAGAAAAGCAAGTCCACAAAAAAAATTAGTTGGTTTAGAGCTTATTGGTCATGAACCAGCAGTTAATGGAGATTGTGTTCATGTAGGACGAGCACAAATTGGCACAATAACAAGTGGAATGTTATCGCCAAAGCTTGGAAAAAATATTGCTCTTTGTAGAATTGATGTAAAATACTCTGAAATTGGAACTGAAGTTGAAGTTGGTAAATTAGATGGGCATCAAAAAAGAATTGGCGCTAAAATAGTTGCTTTTCCTTTTTACGATCCTACAAAATCAAGAGTAAGAGCATAAAAAAATATGCCACAAAATAAAATTAAAAAAACTTTATTAGAATTTTGGGAAGAACAAATGAAGCAATCTCATACATCTAGTAATTATTTTTTTAGAAAATCACCTTCACATTATCACATGATGTTATTAGTCATGTCAGCTTATAAAGAAGGTAAAAAATTATCTGTTGAGGGTCTAAAAACTAAATTGTTTAAAACCTCTAGACCAAAATCTGCTTTGATAATTACAGAAGCTTGCGAGAAAGGATTCTTTCGTCTAGAAAAAACTTCAACTGATCAGCGAATAAAAAATATCATTCCAAGCGAGTCATTTATTGCTGAGTTTAATAATTACCTAAATACACTCAAAAACATCAGTTATTAGGCTTTTTTTTAAATCGCTGGAAGTTTATATTTTTTATATATAATTTTTAGTTCTATAAAAAATTATATTAATTACTATTACCAAAAAATAGTGTTTTGATATGTCAACATTACCTTCAAAAGCAAAAGTAGTTATTATTGGTGGTGGTATTCATGGTTTGAGTACTGCTTGGAAACTTTCAGAAACATATAAAAATCCTGGTGATATTGTGGTTCTTGAAAAAAAAGATATTGCAGCTGGTGCAAGCGGGATTGCATGTGGAGTTGTTAGAAATAATTATTTTCAGCCAGCTATGAGAGAGTTAATGGCTCACTCTGTTTCAGTTTGGGAAAGTGATCCAAAAGCATTTAAATATAATGCTGTAGGGTATTTACAAATTTCTCCAGAAGTAATGCATGAAGATGTTGCAACTATTTATGAGCAACAAAAAGCAATTGGTTATGACTCAGAATTTATTGAAGGTGAAAAAGATTGTATGAATTATATGAAGGGTATGTTTGATGATTGGCAAGCTCAAGGTATTACTTCTGTGCTTCATGAAAAAAAAGGTGGTTACGCATTTAATAAAGACTCTATCAAAGCGCTTGAAAATAAATCTACTTCAAATGGTGTTCAAGTAATGAAGGGTGTTAAAGTTACAGGTTTTAAAAGAGGCAGTAATAGTAAAGCAGTTACTGGAGTTGAAACTGATAAAGGAACTATTGAGTGTGAACAAGTAGTAGTTGGTGCAGGTCCTTGGGCTAGAGATTTTTGGAACATGTTAGAACTTCCAAAAACAGCAAATATCAAAGGTAAAGATGGAAAAATGCACGAAACTGATATGTGGACTTACTGGATGCTTCAAGAAGGAGTAATTGGTGTTGATGCAGATTTTCTAAAAATGAATAATGGACAACAGCCTCCTGTAATTCACGTTGACTCAACAGCTCCATTGTATTCGGACAAAACAAAAAAATTAATCACAGATAAAATTTGGGGAATATATTACAAGCCTGACATTGAAGGACTTGGTGTTCAAGGTGGAACCTCTCCATACATAGTTGATAAACATTTTGATAAAGTAAATGTTGATCCATACGGAGTTGAATCTCCTGAGTATCAAACTACAGAAGAATTTAATGATATGTGGTGTTCAGCTTTAGCTCATTGTCAAAAAAGATTTGAAGGAAAATCTGATCTATACAGAAAAGGACCATCAGGTGGACTTGGATGTATGACACCAGATTCGTTTCCAATCTTTGATAGATTTTTAGAAAATGTTTACATGATTGCTGATGCTAATCACGGTTACAAAATGATTGGTGTGGGTGAACTTGTTGCAAAAGAAATTCTTGGTACTGAGAGTGATTTATTAAAACCGTTTAGATTCAACCGTTACGAGAAAGGTGAACTTCACCCTACATCGAACAGTCCGTTCCCTTGGAGTTAAACTTCAAGCCTAGACACTAATAAAAATTTCAGCTACCTTTGAATAAATTATAATTCATTGAGGGGTGAAATAAAAATGACCGATCTAGACAAACACGTAAATCAACCAGGCAGAGCTAAATTAGTAAAGCAAGTTAGAGCAAAAATTAATGAGCTTGGTATTGAATATATATTTTTTCAATTCATATCGGTAACTGGAAGAGTTGTTGGAAAAGGAATTCCAACAGATCATTGGGAAAGAACATGTGAAAAAGGTTTTCAATTAGTTTATGGAGCAACAGCTAACTTATTTACAGATCGTCATGGTAATTACATAGGTTATGGTCCTGAAGCAAAAGAGCTTGTAGGTATCCCTGATCCAGAAACATTTTGTCAACTTCCTTGGGATAAGAAAGTTGCAAGAGTATTTGTTACTTGTTTTAGAAATAGAGAAGAAAGAGATAACCCAGGTGCTCATTTAACTTCAGATTGTCGTGGTAATTTAAGAATTCATGCTCAAGAATTTAAGAAAAAACATGGTTATCAATTAAGAGTTGGAACTGAGCCAGAAATGATGTGGCTTACAAAAAATGAAGATGGTACTCCAACAGGAAAAGGATTTTCTAAACCATATTGTTATCACATAGATCAATTTGAATCTTTAAGACCAGTGTTTATGCAAGTTATGAAATATGCAAGAGCTATGGGTCTTGATATGATTCAAGGAGATCATGAAGATGCTCCAGGTCAATTAGAATTAAACTGGATGTATGATGATGTATTAAGAAACGCAGATAGACTTTCAACATACAGACAAATTTGTGCTCAAGTTGCAAGAGAATTTAATTTAATTGCTTGCTTTATGACAAAACCATTTATGGGTGTGTCTGCAAGCGGATGTCACACAAATATGTCTTTATGGACAGGTGGTAAAGATAAACTAAATAAATTAGGTCATAAATCTATTCCAGCAATGGATGAAGTTTTTACATATGTTGAAGGTGGAAAAAATACTTTCATGCCTGATACGAAAGATGTTCAATTACCTGGTAAGGTTGGTCTAAAGGCAATCGGAGGTGTGATGAAACACCTTGGAGCATTAACTGCAATTGGATCTTCGACAGTAAACTCTTACAGAAGATTATGGGATACAGGTTTTTGGGCTCCAGTTTACGCAGACTGGGGATATCAAAATAGAACTTGTGGATTAAGAGTATCAGCACCTGGAAGATTTGAATATCGTTCAGTAGATTCAATGCACAATCCTTATTTAATGGGTTCAGGATTATTAAAATGTTTTGATGACGGAATATCAAATAATATTGATCCAGGAAAACCAGAGTCTAGAAGTATGTACGAAGCTCAAGCAGCTGGTAAGGAAGTTAAAAAATTACCTTTAAGTCTTGGTGAAGCATTAGATCGTTTAGCTGAAGATAAAGTTATCAAATCAGCAATGCCAGATGAAATGTATAAAGTGTTTCATTGGTACAAAAACGATGAGTGGGAGAGATTTTTAGGTGCAACAACTCAGTGGGATCTGGATACTTATCTTGATTGTCTACCGTAGGTCTTAAAAAAAATATACATAGAGAGGAATAAAAAAATGTGTGGGATAGCTGGACTAATACATAGAGGCAAATCTTCAAATGTAGGAAGTGAACTACAAGGTATGCTTCAAGCATTAAAACATAGAGGTGAAGACTCAACAGGTTACGCTTTATACGGAGATACAGATGGCAAAAATTTTATCATGCGTTTCAAAGTAGGAGAAAACGTTGGTGAGGGTAGCTCATCTATTATGGAAGATGTTTCTGTTTATGACGAAAGAAAAAAAATTGTAGATCAATATTTAGCAGAATTAGGTGCGAAGGTTATAAAAGAGGAAAGAATTTTACCCTATTCATTAAGATATGAAATTTCTTATGATAAAAAAGATCTATTAGATTTCTCTCAAAAAATTGAAAGTATCCCTGGTGTCGAAATTCTTTCAATGGGAAAATCACTAGAAGTAATTAAAGATCTTGGAAATGCTAAAGCAGTATGTGATAGATATTCTTTGGATAAATTGGTTGGAACTCATGCAATAGGTCATGCAAGAATGGCAACGGAATCTGGTGTTGATATTAAATCAGCTCACCCTTTCTGGGGTTATCCTTTTAGTGATGTGTCTGTAGTTCATAACGGACAACTTACTAATTATTGGAATAATAGAAGAATGCTTGAAAACAAGGGCATGAGATTTATGTCAGAATGTGATTCAGAGCTAATTGCAGTTTATATTGCGCAAAAAATGAGAGAAGGTGCTAGCCTTGAAGAAGGTATGAGAGACTCTTTATCAGGTCTTGATGGTGTATTTACTTATTTTGTTGCAACAAAAGACTCTTTAGGGATGGCAAAAGATACCATGGCAGCAAAACCACTTGTACTTTATGAGTCAGATGATTTAGTTGCAATGGGTTCAGAAGAAATAGCGATCAGGTCAGTTCTTCCACAAGAAATTGATACATATGATCCGTTTGATGGGGAGGTAAAAGTATGGCAAATCTAAAAACAAGCGAGAAAAAATCAAAAGCCCAATCAATGGGTATGCACACTGAGGTTTTAACAGGAAGAACTCAACAAAAGTTTTTTAACCCTGATGAAGCTGAAAACTTTTATTATTTTGGCACTTATGATGTTGATTTTAATAAAAGAACAGAGCTTGATGTAAAAGAAATGTCTGCTCCAGATGCAAATAAAGAAATTGATAATTTAATGAGCCAAGGCTATGGAACCATTGTTATTAAAAACCCTCAAGGAAAACATAGTTTGGGTGTTGGAATACTAAATAAATTAAATTTAATTTTTGAAGGAAGTTTAGGTTATTTTGGTATGGGTTCATGCGATGGTCCAACTGTTAGAATTAACGGTAGAGTTGGTTGGTCTTGTGCTGAAAATTTAATGGCTGGTAAAGTTGTTATTGAAAAAAATGCAGGATCTTGTTTTGGTGCGGCTATTAGAGGTGGAGATTTAATTTGTAAAGGTAGTGTTGGTGCTAGAACTGGTATCGATATGAAAGGTGGAACTATCATTATTGGTGGTGATGCTGGTGCATTTACAGGTTTCATGATGCAAAGAGGAAGAATAATTATTCTTGGAGATGTTGGAATAAATTTAGGTGACTCTATGTATGATGGTACAATTTTTATCGGTGGCAGTATTGGATCTTATGGAAGTGACGCTGTGGACGCTGAACTTACAAAAAGTGACCAAGATTGGTTGAAAAGAAAATTAAAAGTTGCAGAAATTGGTGAAAATTTTGATGTAAGTAAAATGAAAAAAATTGTAGCTGGTAAAAAATTATGGAACTACGATAATTTAGAACCTACTGAGAAGAAAGGAGCAATTTAATGCCTAAGAAAAAAACTAAAAAGAAAAAAAGTAATGGAAGTGTTGGTGGAAAAGCTGACGTACACGCACATGAAGAAGGTAAAAGAAATAAAAGTTTATTAGGTCATAATGCTATTTTCACTCCTGAGGTAATTGACGATATTCACATAAAAGCTCAGTTAGGAAGATACAGAATGCGTGGAATGGCATTGATGAAAAAAATTCCAACATTTGATGATTTAGTTTTCTTACCTGGAACACTTACAAGATTTGTAATTGAAGGTTACAGAGAAAAATGTGAAACAAAAACTGTAATTGGTCCAAGATGCGAAAACCCTATTGAACTTGATATACCTGTTTACATTACTGGTATGAGTTTTGGGGCACTTTCTTATGAGGCAAAAACTGCTTTAGCAAGAGGAGCTACTATGGCTGGAAGTGCAACTTGTTCTGGAGAAGGTGGAATGATACCTGATGAAAGAAGATATTCTGAAAAATGGTATTACCAATGTATTCAGTCAAGATATGGATTTAACCCACATCATGCTCAACTTGCAGATGGAATAGAAGTTTTCATTGGTCAAGGTCAAAAAGTTGGAATGGGTGGACACTTAATGGGGCAAAAAGTGACTGATCAAGTAGCTGAGATGAGATCATTGCCTTCTGGTATTGATCAAAGATCACCTGCTCGACACCCTGACTGGTTAGGTCCTGATGATTTAGCTTTAAAAGTTGAAGAGTTAAGACAATTAACAAAAAATAAAGTGCCAATTCAATTAAAACTTGGTGCATCAAAAGTTTATGATGATGTCCGTATGGCTGCAAAATGTGACCCTGACTCTATCTACTTAGATGGAATGGAAGGTTCAACTGGAGCAGGCCCGCATATTGCTGCTGCAAATACTGGTATTCCAGGAATTGCTGCAATCAGAGAAGCTCGAAGAGCTATTGATGATGTGGGTAAAACTGGAAAAGTTACTTTAATTTATGCTGGTGGTATTAGAGATGGTGCGGATATGGCAAAAGCTTTGGCATTAGGTGCTGATGCAATTGCAATTGGAACTGGATCTATGATCGCTTTGAACTGCAATAAAGATATACCTGAGGCTAATTTTGAAAAAGAAATGGGTGTAAAAGCTGGCGAGTGTTACCATTGTCATACAGGCCGTTGTCCAGTTGGTGTTGCAACACAGGATCCTAAACTAAGAGCTAGATTAAATCCTGATGACGCTGCTCTTAGAGTTTACAACTATCTGCATTCAATGACGTTAGAAGCTCAACTTTTAGCAAGAGCATGTGGTAAAACTAATATTCACTCTTTGGAGCCTGAAGATTTAGCTGCATTAACTACAGAAGCATCTGCTTTAGCAAAAGTTCCATTAGCAGGAACTAACTATACAGTTGGTGTTGACAACTATCACAAAATATAGAGGTAAACATGGCTAAGAAAAAAACAAAAAAAATAAAAAAAACAAAAGCTGGTAAAGATCAACAATTAGGCAAGAAAAAAGAAACAGCCAGAGAAAAGATGATCGGTCAGTCGATTGGTTATAGATATGACGTTAATCTTTTACCTGACTACTCTAAGATAACTCCTTTTCTAAAAAAATATGTAGAAGCTATGGGATGGGATGATCTTAATTGGTTAGAAGATGTTCATATGGGTTATGAAGAAGGAAGACCAGCAGTATTTTGTAGAAATGCAAATGGTTGGGTAACTATTCCAAGTTCAATCAAACTTCCAAACAACCAACAAGATAGAGATATGATTGCAAGAGAACTTTTAGTTAAGTTTCAAATGTCTCCAAAGCACCCTCTTGTTGATTTGAAAAAAGCTTATCTTAAATTTTAATCACACAATTATAAGTTGATATTTATTTAAAAGCCTAGTGTTCACACTAGGTTTTTAAGAATTGTTTTGTTTGTCACACCCCATAAAATTTTATAGGGTTTCATAAACTAATATGGGAGAGAGAATATGACTGATCAGTTAGGTGCTCTTACAACCATATTTACAGAATTTTACTACTGGGTAACAGTGGTACTGATGTTTTTAATTCACGTCGGTTTCTGTATGTATGAAGTTGGAGCTTCTCGATACAAACATCACCAACATACTCTTATGAAAAATACAATGCTGATACCATTGGTTACAGTAACTTGGTTTTTCTTTGGTTGGTGGATTTACTGGGCATTTCCAACAGGACCTGGAATTGCACCTTCAATAATGAATGAAAGCACAGCATTAATTACTGATGACAGTACTTTTAGTGCTAAATGGTATTTAGCTAACTCAGAATTTATGGCGATCAATTTAGGAGATCACATAAGTGGAGTATTCTGGGCTGCATTCTTACTATTTTCATGGACAGCTGCTTCAATTGTTTCTGGAGCAATCATTGAAAGAATTACAACTTTTGCATTTGGAATTTTAGCGATTGCAATTGGATCTGTATTTTGGACAATTGATGCTGCTTGGGGATGGCACTTTGATGGATGGATGCTTAAAATATTAGGATATCATGATGCTTATGCATCAGGAGTAATTCACGCAATTGCGGGTGGATTTGCTTTAGGTGTTCTAGTGGTTTTAGGACCAAGAATTGGAAAATTCTCATCAAGTGGTGAGCCAAGAAATATAGGACCAAGAAATCCTTGGCTAGTAACAGTTGGATTATTTTTAATTTATACTGGTTTCTGGGGATTTTATGCGGCATGTAATATACCGATATTTGATCTTGGGCCTGAGTACGGAATGGAAGGTGTAACCTATTGGACGGCTACAAACATTTATGTAACCCCTACCACACTGAGTGGAATTACCTTTAACTTCTTGATGTCATTATCAGGAGGATTATTGGCCGGATACGTGGTCGCCAAAGGCGATCCTTTCTGGACTTACTCTAGTGGACTAGCAGGTGTCATATGTGCTTCAGCTGGAAATGATTTATATCATCCAATTCAAGCAATGATCATTGGTATGATCGGTGTTGTGATTGCATACAAACTACATTACTGGGTTGAACGTAAGTTCAAAATTGATGATGCAGTTGGTGCAGTAGCAGTACATGGTTATGCTGGTTTTGTTGGTCTTGTAATTTGTGGATTTGTTTTAAATGGCTATCCTTCATCTGGATACAGTGTAGGAGCTATGTGGGACGGATCAACTTATGCAACAATCAATCCACTGGGACAATTCTTAGGAGCAATAATAATGTTTGGAGTTCTTGGAATGTTACCAGGCTATATCATAGCTAAAGTACTAAGCGGTATGGGTAAATTAAGAATCCCTCGTGAAGTAGAAATAGCTGGATTAGACTATGAAATGATGGAGTCTGCTAAAGAAGATGAAAAAGCAGTTTCATCTGCAACCAGGTAAAGGAGAAAAATATGGCTACAGTTACAAACTGGATAGATCATTTAAGTGCTAAGGAGGTTGTCGGTGCAGTTTATCCGGGAGCTGGATCCACTGAAACTTTACTGGTTATTCTAGGTATAGTTATATGGATCGGGTGGCATGTCATTACTAACAAATCTGAAAGTGAGGAGCTTTCTAGATTAGCTAAGAAAAGACATGGTGCTAATGATCATAAAAGCAACGTTACCGATTGGTAATTAAAAATAAAAATTTGGGCGCTACTTAATTGTGGCGCCCTTTTTTTTAAAATAAAAATATGGATGATAAAGAAAAAAATGAAGAATTAAGACCTACCAAAATGAGAGGGGTAGTTTTTCCTAAAGCTAAATATGGAGTGATAGCGGCTATTATCATCATTGTAGTAGTCAATCTTATCTACTATAAAGATTTTTTAATATCTTTATTAAACTAAACCAAAAACTTATGTGTGGAATTGTTGGGATCTATTTAAAAACAAAAAAATATGAAAAACAT
>JAOHFB010000012.1 GCA_028097785.1 Candidatus Pelagibacter sp.
TATCATAAAACAATTCACCTAATTCAAAATTATCTTGAATTTTAATTTTTTTAAAAACGATCGTCAGCGTTTCACCATTAAATAATTTTTTGAAAATTCCCGATATTGTGATTGATAGAATTGTCACATATAGCAGGACATGATTTAACTTTGCCAAAAATTTTTGACCTTTAAAAACACTTGGCTCTAACTTGGGAGTCGGATTAAACAAATTATTAAGTAACCTTAAGATTACCAGGTAAAATATAGATAAACCAACTGCCACATGTATATCTTCTACAGTTAGTCTTTCAGGTCCAAAATCTAAATCTACTAAATAAAATCCAAGTGGAATTTGTATAAAAAGTAATATCGCACTTAACCAATGCAATGATTTGGAAATTAAACCATACTCTGTTAATGTGTTTTTAACATGCATTCTTTAATTAAACATATTGCAAAGAACATTGGTATTAGTTTGTTTTTAATAATTTCAATACTTATTGCCACACACGCACATTCTGAACAATCAGCTGAGGATATAATTAAAAATAGAAAAGCTTTATTTAGCAAAAACTATAGTACCGCTAAAAAAGTTCAATCACTCTCATCAAGTGGGGATTTTGATGGAGCAAAAAAATTAATGCTAGAAATGAGTGAAAATTACAAAACTTTATTAAAAATGTTTCCAGATAACACTAAAGAAGGATTTAAAACAGAAGTTACTCCTTTAGTATGGGAGGAAAAAGATAAGTTTAATTCTTTAATGGAAAAATCCTCTAATGATATGATTGAACTAGCATCAATTATTGAAAATTCTGATAATATTAGAGGAACATTAGGTAAGTTAATGTGGGGCAACTGCAAAGCTTGTCATTCGAAATATAGAGTAGAGCATTAATTTTTAATTAGTCCATATTTTGATAATTTGATGATTCCAATAAAAATTAAAGAACACTTGGATAATTATATTCATCAAGAAGTTTATGTGCAAATAGCCGTATTAAAAGGTAAGGAAAAAGTATCAACAAATGCTGCAATTAATAGTTATTTTAACTCAAATCATTTTAGAGATTTGTCTGAGGGTAGGCCTTATGATCATTTTATAGATGGATTGAATGATAAGTGTTTAATCAAATTAATAAATTCGCCTATGAAAGACAAAGAAACCAATGATGAAGTGATCATTGAACTTCAAAAAAAGTTAAAAGAGTTGAGTAATGATGAATTAGAAAATACTTTCTGGGAAATTGAGACTGGTGAATTTTTAAACAACGATCAAATTAAAGAGCTTGAACAAGAAAGAGATCAAATGATAAAAAGTTTAGATCTTAAGAATAAAAATAATGTTCATCAGGTTCTATTTAATTTTTGTAAAAAATATGAAGAATTATGCATCATCAAATATCCTGATGCGCCATTACCTTTAGAAATATTAAAATCAATTAATTAAATTTTTAAGGGTTCGCTCTTTAAGATAAGTCCTAAAGAGCCCCCTTATACAGCCTCTTCGGCTTTTAAATCCGTTTGGATTTTATTTGTTTGTTTTATGGATTGTTTCTTCAGCTAAGTGTCAGGTGGTGTAAGTTTTAACATAATGACCTCCTTGTTATAAAGGTAATTATTAATAAACTTATTTCAATTGATTTATTTACTTTAAAAGCAAATATACTTCTTGAATACAACCTGCTGCTTTAGTAGATTCCCGTTAATCTAATAAGTTCTTATTAAATTATTTTTTATCAATTAATTCACTAATAAAATTTTCGCCATAGCCATCATCTACAGCTTTTTGAAAATAATTTTTATTATCTTCTGCAATTTTTTCAGCTTCTGGAAAATCTTTTAATAGATCTTGAATGTAAGTTAAGTCTTTTACAGAATTAGTTGCTGTAAATTTAAATCCTTTTGAATCTCCTTTAAGCAAAGCATCAAAAACTCTAATAAGTGCAGCTGAATTTCCAGAGCCAAGTTTCGCTACATCAAATAATTTTTGTAAATCTAAATCAAATTTTTTAGCAGCTTTTGCCATATGATTTATTAATGCAGCATTACCCAGTGTTAAAAAATTGTTTAAAAGCTTTGATTTTGCACCCATTCCAACAGGACCAAAGTGAAAATAATTCTTACAAAAAAGTTTTAATGTTGGTTCTGCTAATTTAAAGTTATTATCTGTTGCCCCAACAATACCACCCAAGACACCTTCTTCTGCTTGAACAGGGCCACCCATTACAGGACATTCTACATAATTGATTTTATTAGATTGATAAATTTTTTCAGTTTCAATTGATCCTGTCTTGTTGTGAGTAGTGATATCAATGATTAACGTTTTTTCATCTAAAATAATTGAAAGTTTTGAAGCAATTTCTTTTGCAATAGGGGTATTAGTTACGCATTTAATCAAAACATTTAACTGTTTCTCCTTAAATTCTTCCAGACTTTTTACTTCTTTTGCACCTTTGGTTACAATTTTTTCTATTGGCTTTCTATTTTTGTTAGCGATTACAAATAAGTTATTACCTTTATCTAAAATATTTTTAGCTATTCCATAGCCCATGTAACCAACACCGATAAAGCCAATATTATTCATATAATGAAGTTTACATGATAATTTAATATGTATAAAGTTTATTTATGAAATACTTGTGTGCATTAAGAGATTTATTAATAAGTCTTGTTGCCTCAACTATTATTATCTACGCAATAAATATAGTCGCTGGTTTTGCTGGTGCTGATTATCAGTTTAGTCATGGTGAAGCTTTTGTTGTTTGGATTTTAATGGCAATACTAGTTAACAATTGTTTAAAAAGATAAATTATAGATTAAATTTTCTTTTTAAGTGTCTTAGTTTTCCTTCGGTGCTATCGTAGTCAATATAGCAGCCTTGTAAAAATCTATTACCTTCTTTTACTTCATAAGAAGTTCTTCCATGAAGTAATCTATAGTTATCCATCATCATTAAATCTTTTGGAGCAAGCTTAAATTCTATCATATATTTTTTAGAGTTATACATTTCAGATAATTTCTTTCTTGCCTTGTAATATAAATCTAATTCATCTTTTTCTAGAATTGGTACATAATCTAAACGTGGGCTAAATCGAACTTGTTTAAATGTTTTGTCATCATTCAGTTTAATTAATTCAGACCAATCTTCCAAAACTACTTCCTTATCAATAAATTTAAATCTTACTTTTACTTCAGATAAAATTTTATAAAATTCTGGATTTTCTTTTTTTAAATCTTCTGTAACTGTAAAACCGTCTACCAATGTAGACAATCCACCTGTCACTTCACTTTCAATACAATGAAGTAGCTGTATACAGGGTACAGGGTTACGGTAAGGATTGTCAGTATGAGGTGATAAGCCTAGAGATGTATATGCAAGATCATTTGGATCTGGTTTAGATTTAACATCAAAATATTCACCAAAATTTGTTCTTCTGACACTACCTATTGAGTTTGCAAATTTAACAATAAAGTTATTTTCAGTTGGAATATTTTTGACGATTACAAAGCCATATTTGTAGAAAGAAACAAGCAAATCATACATTTCTTTACTATCAAAAAAGTTATCTTGGTATTCAAAGTTTTTTATATTCTCTAAAGTTGAATTCCATTTGATTTTAGGGATAGATTTTATAACCGTATCATCGTTAGAGAATTCTAAGGCAAGTTTATCAATGTCTAATTTAGATTTTACACCATCATTAAAGTCAATTTCTAGAAATTTTTCATTAATATTGGCTGCGTTAATTGATATTTCGCTACTTAAAGTTGTTGGATCAAACAGTCTCTGTTGAGTGCCTTTATCTAAAAATTCTTCACCATCAACTCTTTCTCTTAACCAAAAAGGGTGTATTTCTTTTTTGGTTAAACCACTGTTGAAGTAAACTTTATTTTCATCAAGTTCAATTTTCATAACTAGAATCTAGAATTATTTAAATTTTAACTTTATTCAACATAAATAAAATAGTAAGAGATTGATGTGGATCAATTTAATTTAAAAAACTACCCAATTTATGCAAATTTTTTAAATAAGTTAGCGAAAGATTTAACTAAGTTTTATTATAAGAAGTTAGACAAACCTTTTAAGATATCTAATAAGCTAAAAGGTAAGGGATATGATCCTGTAACAACTTCTGATAAAGCATTTGAAAAATTTATAAGATCTAAAATTTCTAAAAAATTTCCAAATCATCAAATTATAGGAGAAGAGTATGGTCACAAAAATACCAAAAGTAAATTTTCATGGGTAATTGACCCAATTGATGGAACCAGATCATATGTGGTGGGAAATCCAAGTTGGAGCAATCTAATTTCTCTAAATTACAATGGGGAACCTTATTTAGGATTAGCTAATTTTCCAAAAATGAAAAAATATTACTTAAATACAAGTAAAAATTCAGCATATGTTTTTGAAAATAATAAAAAAAGAAAACTTAAAGTTAATACTAAAGTAAATTTTGCAAATGCAAAGTTAGCTGCTGCATTTCATAATACTTTATCTTTAAAGCAACAATCAAAAATTAGTAAATTTATTAAACGTATGCAATTTCCATGTTTTGATGCACTTACGTATTGTCAGTTAGCTGAAGGTAGACTTGAGTTGGTTGCACAATGTGCAAACAAAATTTGGGATATTCATCCTATAATGCCAATAGTAAGAGCAAGCGGAGCAATAGTAACAACTTGGGACAATAAAAATCCTGTAGTTGGTGGAAATATTATTGTTTCAAATAATATTTCTAATCATAAAAAAGTGTTAAAATTATTAAAACCTGTTTCAAAATGATCCCAAAAAAAGCTCAAGAAATTTTAGATTTTTGGTTTAAAGAAACTCCAGCTGAAAAAAGATTTAAAAAAGATGAAGCTTTTGACAAAACCATAAGAGAAAAATTTCTAAATGATTATGAGCTTGCAAGTCAAAACGAGTATGATGATTGGCAAGATCAACCAATGAGCGCACTAGCTCTAGTTATTCTTTTTGACCAATTTTCAAGAAATATGTTTAGAAATGATAAAAAAGCTTTTGCTCAAGATCATAAAACAAGATTGATTGTTAATGACGCAGTGTATGCAGGTTATTTAGAGTCTATGAATGAAAGTGAAAGATTTTTTATGATATTACCTCTTATTCATAGTGAAGAAATAACCGATCATGATATGGCTTATTATTTACTTAATAAATATCTTAGAGAGCATGAAGGATATGTTCAAATAAAGAAATTTTGGAAAGATCACACAAAAGCAATTCGATTATTTCATAGGTACCCTCATAGAAATAAAATTCTTGGAAGAGAGTCTACTGAAGAAGAATTGGCTTTTCTAAATGGACCTAATTCTTCTTGGTAATTGTGAACTTAAAACATATTTATAAAATAATTGAAAATGATGAGCTTAAAAAAGCTAAATTATCAGGTGAATATCTTGGGTCTTCAAAGGATATACAAGATGGCTATATTCATTTTTCAGGTCAAGAGCAAGTCGCATCTACTCTTAAAAAATATTATTCAGAAATAGATAATTTAATATTATTAAAAGTAGAAACATTGAAATTAGATCACTTAGTTTGGGAACAGGCGTCGGATGGAAATTTTTTTCCTCATTTGTATTCTCCACTTAATTTAAGTAATGTTGTTAAAGAATATGAAATTGGTTTGGATAAAGAGGGCAATCATGAATTGCCTGAAGATTTAGATTAATTAAGTTTACCTAAGTAATTAACCATCACTACTCCAACTATAATTAATATAATTCCTATCGTTCCATATAAATTTGGAATTTGATTGTATTTAAGCATCGCAAACAAAACGACTCCGGTAACTGTTAATCCACTATAAGTAGAATAAGCAAATCCAACTGGGAGTGCCGACATTGCTTTTGAAATAGAAAACATAGTAATGCACATAAACAAAATACATAAAATTGATGGAGTTAATTTTGTAAAACCGTCTGATATTTTGGCAAAACTATTTGAAGCTATTCCAAATGAAATTCCTATTGCTAAGAATAGATAACCAAATAAAGGTTTCATGTTTAATTATTGCCCAGTAAATTAACCATTAAAACTCCAATGATAATAAATGCTAACCCTATTATTGAATAAAGATTTGGCATTTGATCAAATCTAAATATTCCAACAACTACGGTTGCAATGATAGTTAATCCCGCAAAGGAAGCATATGTTATTCCCATTGGAATATTTTTCATCACCATTGAGAGTGCATACATGCATGCAACAATTGTGATACCAGTGACGATGCTTGGAAAGAGAAGGGTAAAACCCTCAGCACTTTTTGCAAAACTATTTGAAGTCACTCCAAGCAAAACTGCTAGGATTAAAAAGCCATAGGATGTTGCGAGACTCATTTAATAATATTAAATGAAATCTCGCTAAATATATATAATTATTTAGGCATCTTGGTTGCACCCGTTTCAAGAGAAATCATTTTTCCATCTTGATATTTAAAGACAGCCATTACTGCTTCAGTATTTCCATCATCAAAGGTAACAAATGCATGCTCAACACCAATTTCATCATTTTCAAAAAGAACTCTTATTTTATCTCTTTTAATGTCACCACTCATTGCCCATTTGATTACATCTGCTTTTCCTAAAACATTACCTGATGCATGCATAGTAAACTTATAATCATCATGTAAAATTTCATTCATTGCAGCTTCGTCTTTAGCTTCCATAGCAGCATTATACTTTGCTAATATTGACATATTATCCTTCCTTAACTTTAGTCAAATCATAGATAGTGTAACCACTTAACACTTCATCCATAACTGGTTTTGATACTTCAGTACCTTCAATAAACTTATGCAAGGCAGCTTCATCAGTACAAAATATTTTAAACATTACTGCACTTTTATCTGGAGTTACTGATGCTACAGTTTTTTCAACAACAGCAACCTTTGCTCTTTCAGCTAATCCTTCTGGAGATTGCATAAATCCCATAAATTTTTCAAATTTACCTTCTCCTTCTTTAAATTTAGCTACTACTAACATTTCTTTTTCCATTATTTTCTCCTTTCATCTGTTTTAATTAGTATAAAGTTTGCACTACTTTATTTACTCTTTCTTTACCATTAGGGATCAATCCTTCCAAAAAGGTATGACACTCATCTGTTTTTACTTTGTCATATTTTGAGCCATAATATTTATCAACTGCTTTATTCACTCCTTCATCCCAATTTGTTTCAGGAATACCAGTTTCTAAAGCATAAGCTTTTAAAACTTTTACTGAAGCCATAGATTTTTCTTTCATACTGTATTCAAAAGTTTCTCCAGAGGGTAAAAAGTAATTAGCCATGTAGATCCCACTACAATCCCAAGCTTTAGTTTTATCTGTATCACTCATATCTGCGTAAGCAGTTAATGAAAAAAATATACTGATAAATATTAATATTATTTTATTCATTTCTTATCTCCTTAATTAATTGTTAAGTTTATTCGCTAAAAATAAATCTGATTTCATCTTCAATCGTTCCTTCAACTGCAACTTTCTTTAATTGTTTTTGAAGACTTTGATATTTTTTATCTGCAGACATTTTTGCATCAGCTTGATTGTCACCTTCAAACATTGGACCAATTAATGTTTCTCTAATTGTTCTTGGATTACCACCCACTTGAAATGAAAAATAAATATTATGTTTTGGATAATATTTTTTTCTCACTTTTGCTAAACCTTTACCAATCTCCATTGCTTTACCTAGCATGTCGTCTTTAACTCTCATTGTTCTTGTATAAATTGCTTGCACAGTTTTCTCCTTGTTTAAGTTTTTATAATTTAAACGTTACAGATTAGTTTGGTGGTGAATAAGAGTTAAATGGTATCAACAGTGATGCTCTTGATGCATACCCATTTATTTATACATTATTCAGCTCAACCTAAAGGCGAGTGAGACGAAATTGCACAAAACTTTTTTTCTACAATTGTTAAATTGAATGATGATCGAAAAATTTAATGGAATTTTTTATTTAATAGTTTTTTTAGTTCATTTTCTTGTTTTTGCTATTTATGCGTATCAGACTGTTTTCGCTACAAAAACTTTTTTAGATAAATTTGGTATCGATGATACCGGCGCAGGAATGACGAGATTTTTTGGTTCTTTATTTATTGGAGCTGTTGCAATGGCTATATGGGTTGGTTTTATTAGACCCGATGGTCTCCAAGGAACATGGGCTTTTTTCAATTTAGTATTTTTACAAAACCTTTCAGCTTTCTTTGTAGGAATTTATAATATTAAAATAAATAAGCTTGGGCATACGCCACAAACATCTAATGAAGGAATTATTGCACCTGGAATTTTAACTTTATTAAGTGCAATTCTTTGTTTTGGTTTAGCTGATAAGATTTATATCTAAAGCCAACTAGGGAAGGGCAAACCTTTTTCCTCAAGGAATTTTTTATTAAACATTTTAGTAGAGTATTTATCACTTCGATCACAAAGAATGGTAACAATCGTTTTTCCAGGTCCCAGTTCTTTTCCAAGTCTTATTGCACCTGCAATATTAATTCCACAACTAGTACCAAGGCTTAACCCCTCGTTTTGAATTAGATCGTAAAGGATAGGTAATGCTTCATGATCATCAATTGAATAGGCGTCATCTATTTTAGCATCTTTAAAGTTTTTAGTTACTCTGCTTGAACCAATTCCTTCAGTAATAGATTCACCTTCAGATTTTAACTCACCATTCTTTACATAATTATAAAGAGCAGATCCTTTAGGGTCTGATAGATAGATTTTTATATCTTTATTCTTTTCTTTAAGAGCATTACTTACTCCTGAAATTGTTCCACCTGTTCCCGATGAACAAACAAAACCATCCACTTTACCATCTGTCTGTTCCCAAATTTCTTGACCAGTTCCTTCATAATGTCCTTTGGCATTTGCAGTGTTGTCAAACTGATTAGCCCAGATAACACCATTATTATTTGACGGTCTAAGTTCGTCTGCAAGCCTTGCAGCAATTTTTACAAAGTTATTGTCATCCTTGTAGGGTTTTGGAGCAACCAACTTAAGTTCTGCACCTAGGTTTCTAAGTAAATCCTTTTTTTCTTGAGTTTGATTATCGTTCATTACAATAATTGTTTTATAGCCCAAAGAATTTCCTAAAAGTCCTAACCCTATTCCAGTATTACCAGCAGTACCTTCAACAACAGTTCCACCTTTTGATATTAATTTTTTTTCTTGAGCATCTTTTATTAAAGCTAATGCTGCTCTATCTTTAACTGATCCACCTGGATTTAAGAATTCAGCTTTTCCATAAATATTACATCCTGTAATTTCTGATGCAGCTCTTAATTTTATTAAAGGAGTGTTACCAATCCCTGAAATAAAATCATTTTGTATATTGCTCATTAATCTGATTTTGTATCACTGTCTGGTGTAATACCATAAGGCTTGAATTCACTGTCAGCTAAACCTACATTTTTAGCAGGGATACCAACCATTACTGCTTTTTCTGGAACATCTTTTGTGATCACTGCGTTAGCACCAATCTTTGCACATCTTCCAACAGTAACAGGTCCTAATACTTGCGCACCTGATCCAATTACTACTTCATCTTCAATAGTTGGATGTCTCTTTATATTACGTTGATCATTTGAATTTATACTTGGTGCAATCCCACCTAATGTTGCCATATGATAGATAGTAACATTATCTCCAATGTCAGATGTTTCTCCGATCACAACACCCATACCGTGATCTATGAATAAATTTTTTCCAATTTTTGCTCCTGGGTGAATTTCAATACCAGTTAAGAATCTTGAAAACTGAGAAATGATTCTTGCAATCAAATCAAATTTTGCAACGCTAAAAAAATTAGCAATTCTATGAAAGAATACCGCCTTAACACCCGGGTAAGTTAATACTAAACTTAGCTTAGATTTTGCCGCAGGATCTCTGTCAATTATAGATTGTAAGAAGCTATTCATGTTATTTTGTTCTCTTGATAAACAATTAGTCATCATATAGTTATTAATTTTTGAATTTAAAGGAGAATTATGTACAAAAACACAAACTGTTTTCATTTGGCTGTACCATGTGGAGATTTAGAGACTGCAAAAAAATTTTATAATGAAGCATTAGGATGTAGATTAGATAACTCTGCACAAGAGTGGGCTGATGTTGATTTTTGGGGAAATGAATTAACTCTTCATGCAAGTGATCATAAATTAGATAGTGAAAGACATGACGTTGATATGGGAAATGTTTCTGTCCCACACTTTGGTGTTCATTTATCTAGAAAAGATTTTGATGCTCTTAAACAAAGATTAAAAGATAATGGTACTAAATATTATGACGAACCTTATTTAAGATTTAAAGGTACTAAATATGAGCAGGAAACTTTTTTTGTAAAAGATCCTAACGAAAACATTTTAGAAATTAAAACTCTTACTAGTAATCCTGAATAACTATTAAATGACAAAAAAAGTAGCTGCTTATAGTGAAATTTTATATCATTTAATAAATTTTCGAACTGAACAATTCCAACAATTAAAAAAAATGGTAGGAATTGATTACGATTCCTTCATGATACTATCTGTTATGGGGGCCCATTATTTAAAACATAATAATAAGTTAGGATCTGATTGGGATGCTGTATGGGAAGATGTAAGAACATCAAAAATAGATGAGTTTTACACAGCAAGAAAATTAACAATTTATGCTGTATCAAATATGTTAAATTTACCAAGAGAAACCGTTAGAAGAAAAATAGAAATTTTAAAAAAAAAAAAATTAATAAATCATTCAACTACAATAGGTCTTTTGCCAACAAATAAAACTGAAGACCTAATGAAACCTTTTGCTGAAATTGAATTAAAAACTCTTTCAAAATTTCTAAAAAGTCTAAAAAAAAATGGTACATTAGACGCAGTTCTAAATTATTAAGAATAATAATAATTTTAAAACCTATTTTGGGTATATAAAACCTAAACTGGGTTTTTTTTTAATATCAATCTTTTTTTATTTTTGTAATGATTTGTTTAATGAAACTTATAAAAATATTTTTAACATCACTTTGTTTAATAATAACAACTGTAGCTAATGCAGATGTAGCCTCTCAAGCTTTAAATAAAGTATCTGAAAAAATATCAAATTTAATCCCAGGAGAAGGAATTACAGAGTTAAACTTAGGTTTATCTGATGCAGATGATAATGATCCAACAATTAATTTATTAATTCTTAGAAATTTAAATAAAACAGATGATAGCAACTTGTTCACTCAATTTAGTTTGCAAACTCAAGATGTAGGTCAAAATGATTTAAGATATATTGGTAACCTTGGAATGGGTTACAGGTTTTTGAATGATGATAGATCTTTAATGTTAGGTGGAAATATTTTTTATGATAGAGATTTTGAGCATGACCATGAAAGAGGAAGTATTGGATTAGAAGCAAGAGGTGGAAATTTAGAAATTAATGCAAATTTTTATGAAGATATAAGCCTACAGCAAGTAGCAAATGGAAGAAAAGAGCAGGCTCTAGGTGGTTATGATCTAAATATTTCATCACAAATTCCGTATATGCCCTGGGCAAGATTTAATTATACAAGTTACGAGTGGGAAGCTGATATTGCTAGCACAAATACTAAAGGTACCAAGTATTCTTCTGAAATGAATATTACTTCATCTCTAGTTTTTGATATTGAGTATGATGAAAGCGGAAATACAGGAGGGGATGATATTTCATCTTTCAACATAAGATTTGTTTATCCCCCAAGAGATAACAAACCATCATTAACTGACGGATTTATTACTAAACAAGCTTTTGTTAATGAGAATGTGAGTTCAAAATTGAGTGATAAAGTAAAAAGAAACAACAAAATTGTAATTGAGACACAAGGAGCTGTTGTTTTTGTTAGAAAATAAAAAATTGATATGAAAATATATTTAAAAATTATTAAGATTATAATCTTTTTGAACTTTGTGTTAATGAGTAAATCATTCTCAGACACTGAAAATTTTACACCATCAGTATATAAAATTACGACTTACACATTGCAGTTTTGTGAAACTGGAAGTACATTAACTACTTGTTTAAATCCTTTTACTGTAAATGCTATAGATGCTGGATCACAAATGGATTTAGGAGGTGTTGAAGCAGGTCAACAAGCAGGAAGTTTTGGAAACCTTTCATTGGTTCCATCTGGAACAGTTTATACTCATGGACAAGTGATATTTGATAGAAAAATGATTCTTTCTGGATTTGGAACAACATGTGAAACTGGTGGTGCTGCTGGAACAAAAGGAGCTTATGGTACATCTGTTACAAAAACTGACCCACCAACACCTGTAGAACAAGATATTTTTATAGTAACAAATACAACAGATAGAGAAAATGCGACTACCAGTGTATACGATACCTCAGCAAATGGAACTACACTTAAAGATGGAACAGGAACCGATTCAGCCCCTGGATTATACCATGTGGATGATAACTTTGTTAAATCTAGATGGGTATTTTCATCACCTTTAGTTATAAAAGATCCATCAAAACTTCCTACTGTAGAGATTGCATTTACTGTTGAAGATGCAGCGCAAATGGATGACTCTACTTGTGACGCATATATACATCCTAATCCTGTTACAATTACTAATTCTTTTAAATTTTAATTAGTTAATCACTTAAATACTTATTTTAGTTTTATATAACCTAAATTGGGTTTTTATTAACTTTACTATTTTTAATAATTATTTTAGAATTTATTACATTAGTGATTAAAATTTTATCAATAACTCTAATTTTATTTTTTTCATTCTTATCAACATCTTTTTCAGCTAAGGATATTAAAGATTTTGAAAAAATAGATTTATCTAAAGATCAAAAGTCTGGAAGATTTTTTGAAGATCAGCCTGATATAACTGACGAACATCAAATACACTTTATTTATTTACTGCCATCTGATGGAGAAGATAGAGAGCTAGATATCAATGGTAAAATGCAGGATATTTTGGAAAAAGCTAATGATGCAATGCTTGAGGCTACTAAAGTAAACAAAGGTTCAGGTGGTGAAGGTAAAAAATTTAGATATGATTATAGAGAAGATGGAAAACTAGATATCACTTTTATTAGAACGAGTAAGAACTGGAAAGAATTAAAAGATAACAGTGTAAATACCCAAATGGGTCATTATTTTCACCAATTTGGTGGTTTCACAAATAAGAAGAAAACATATTTTTTATGGACCGATGTTAATGCTGGAAATCATGGTGGAGATGCTGGCGTTGGAATAGGTGGTATTTTTGTAAGAAGCAATGGTCATAACAATGAAGAAAGATTAACACAGATTAATATACATGAATTGTTTCATACTCAGCTAATGGGAATAAGATGTATTAAAGGTATTAAAAAGATTCACTATTCAGATCATGGTAGTGGTGGTCCAGGTGAAAGTCACATGTTAAGTGTTGGCTTTAAATTAAATAAAAATTTGTACACACATAACATTGAAGGGTGCCCTCAGTTAATTGATAGCGTTTATCTAACCCCAACATCTAAAGATCCATATAATCCGTATGAAATTATGTGTGAGAGAAATCTTGGAAAATATACTCATCCAAAGCTAGTTAAGATTATGGCTAAAGCTGAAAAATCAAACAAGTGGTACAAGAATAGAATTGGACCAACTTGTAATTGGAGAAACTGGACTAATAAGTTTGACTGGTTTGGATCAATGAATTAAATATTGATAATTAATCTTTAAAGTAATAGCCTACAAAAATCATGGCTGTTAACTACAAAGCAATCGCTAAAAAATTAAAGTTTGAAGGAAGAGCTTTTATCAATGGCAAATATGTTAACGCTATTGATGGTAAAAAATTTGAAACAATAAATCCTGCAACAGGTGAAAAGCTTTGCGCTGTTGCAAAATGTAATCATAAAGATGTTGATCTTGCAGTAAAAGTTTCAAGAAAATCTTTTAATAGTGGTGTTTGGTCAAGATGTTCGCCAGAATACAGAAAAGAAGTTTTATTAAAATTTGCCGAATTACTTCGAAAACATGGGGATGAAAACTCAGTCTTAGAATGTGTTGATACAGGAAAGTTAGTTACAGATTGTATTAATGAAGTTGCAAATGATGCCCCAATGCATTTTCAGTGGTATGGAGAATTAATCGATAAAGTATTTGGTAAAGTTGGTCCAACCGAACCATCGATTACAAGTTTAATTGTTAAAGAACCAATAGGTGTTGTTGCGGGAATTGTTCCCTGGAACTTTCCTTTAATGATGGCTGTTTGGAAAATGGCACCAGCTCTTGCAGCAGGTTGTTCGGTAATCATTAAACCAGCAGAAGATACTCCACTTACAGCAATTCGAGTTGCTCAGATTGGAAAAGAAGCAGGAATTCCAGATGGGGTATTAAATGTACTTCCAGGCTACGGTGATGTTGGAGAAGCACTTGGTCGTCATAAAGATGTTGATGCTGTTTCATTTACAGGCTCAACGGAAGTAGGAGGATATTTTTTAAAATACTCAAGTGAAAGTAATTTAAAACCTGTAGCACTTGAGATGGGTGGTAAAAGTCCATTTATAGTTTTAGAGGATGCCAAAATTAATGATGACTTAATTGATAATGCAATAAATTCTGCATTTTGGAATGGAGGTCAAAACTGTTCTGCAAATATGAGACAGATCGTTCATAAAAAAGTAAAAGATGAATTTTTAGATAAAGTTATTAAAAAAGTTAAAAAATTAAAAGTTGGTGATCCATTAGATTTAAAATCAAATATGGGATCTATGATTTCAAAAGGACATTTACAAACAGTTGATGGATATATTCAAAAAGGAATTGATGAAGGTGCGAAACTTTTATCTGGTGGGGTATCGAGCAATAATCAAAAAGGTTTTTTTGCAAAACCTACTTTATTTGATGGATTAAAAGAGAAGATGACAATTGCTCAAGAAGAAATTTTTGGTCCTGTTCTTGGTGTTTTAACAGTTAAAAGTGATGAAGAAGCCTTAAAGGTTGCAAGTAATTCAAAGTATGGATTGCATGCTAGTGTGTTTACTCAAGATATAAATAGAGCATTTCATTTAGCTAAAAGTTTACCTTGTGGGACAGTTTCAGTTAATACTTTTTCAGAGGGAGATATTAAAACTCCATTTGGAGGTTACAAACAATCTGGTTCATTATCTAGAGATCAAGGAACAGAGGCATTAAACTCTTTTCTTCAAACAAAAACTATTTGGATTAGCCATAATTAATTGTGATAATTTTGTAAAATATAGGCGAGATATATGTATTTTTTATATCTTTATTTCCTTTGACTCGGTTAATTCATTCGCGTTAGACTAAATTTTTAAATTAATAGGGGAGAGATAATGAGAATAATTAAAACTACACTTGTAGCTGGATTAATTTCACTTTTTGCTACTTTTTCTACATTTGCTGAAAAAGTAAAAATTGGAGATCCAGGTTGGACAGGTGCAACAGCTATTGCAAATTTATTAGCAGCAGTTGTTATAGATAAAATGGGCGGAGAAGCAGAACTTGTTCCTGGTAACAATACTGCAATCTACGGTGCAATTGACAGAAGTAAAGGTGAAATCGAAGTTCACCCTGATATCTGGTTACCAAACCAACAAGCTTATACTAATGATCTAGTTCCAAAAGGAACTTTAAAATTAAGTAGCAAGCCGTATGAAGGAAACCAAGGTTATTGTGTTTCGCAGCAGTTTGCAAAAAAAATGAATATTACTGCAATTGAAGACTTAGGAAGACCTGAAGTTGTTAAAGCTATGGATAGTGATGGCAATGGGAAAGGTGAATTCTGGATTGGTGCAGATGGTTGGGCTTCAGCAAATGTTAACCAGGTTAAATTAAGAGACTATGGTTTATATGATGCTGGTATTGAGCCAATCAGAGCAGCTGAAGCAGTTAAAAATGCAAGAGTGCTTGACTCTATTAAAAAAGGGGAAGGGTATGCATTCTATTGTTACAAACCACATGCAATTTGGGGAATGGCTGATGTAGTTATGTTGGAAGAGCCAAAATTCGATCCAGCTAAATACAAAATGGTTCAACCTAAAGAAGATGCTGACTGGTACAAAAAATCTTATGTTGCTTCGAAAGATGCACTTAAACAAATTCAAATTGGTTGGGGTACTTCTTTAGAAAGCAAATCTCCAGCTATCGTTGAATTCTTTAAGAACTTTCAATTAACAGCAGATGATGTGTCAGCTATGGCATATGCAATTTCAGTTGAGAAAAAACAACCAGCTGATGTAGCAAGAGCTTGGATGGATGCTAACAAATCAACAGTTGATGGTTGGCTAGGTCTTTAATCTAAAATAAATTATCTATACTCGGCAATTTCATATTGCCGGGTATAATTTCCTTAAGTAAAAGAAAGTTAAATGGATTCATCTGGATCAGCAATTAAAATTGAAAATGTTTGGAAAGTGTTTGGCAACACTTCATTAGAGGCTTTAGATGCAATTCAAAATCAAAAAATTTCAAAAACTGAAGCTTTAGAAAAATATAATTCAGTTATTGGTGTCTCTGATGTTTCATTTGACGTTAAGCAAGGAGAAATTTTTTGCGTAATGGGCCTTTCAGGCAGTGGTAAATCAACCCTAGTAAGACATATTAATAGATTATTAGAACCAACATCAGGAAAAATTTTAATTAATGGTCAAGATGTAATGACTCTTGATAGAGATAATTTACAAGAATTAAGAAATAAAAAAATTGGAATGGTTTTTCAAAATTTTGCTTTAATGCCTCATAGATCAGTAGTGGATAATATTGCAATGCCACTCGAAATTAGAGGGATTAGTAAAAATGATAGATTGGATGCAGCTAATAAAATTTTAGAAATTGTAGAACTACAAGGTTGGGGTAATAAATTTGCTCATGAATTATCAGGTGGAATGCAACAAAGAGTCGGACTTGCAAGAGCATTAGCAGCTGACCCTGATTTTTTATTAATGGATGAACCTTTTAGTGCATTGGATCCATTAATTAGAAGACAACTTCAATCTGAATTTATTAAACTTTCTAAACAAATGAAAAAAACTACAGTTTTTATTACACACGATTTAGATGAAGCTGTAAGAGTTGGTCATAGAATTGCAATAATGAGAGATGGAAAAGTTATTCAAGTTGGAACCCCTGAAGAAATTGTAGTTAATCCAGCTGATGATTATGTTGCTGATTTTGTAAAAGGAATTTCTAGGTTAAAAGTAGTTCAAGCAAAATCGATTATGCAATCAATCGAAAAGTTTGAGAATAAAAATGGTAAATTATCCAATGATTTAGAAGTAGTTAAAGAAGACGATTTATTAAGCAAGTTAATTGAGACTTCAGCCTCAAAAGACAAGCCAGTAATTGTTCATAATTCTCAAAATCAAATAGTTGGTGTTATTTCACAAGCAGATCTTTTAAAAGCAGTTATTGAAGGAGGGGATGGTGAGTAAAGAAATTAACAACCCATCTAGATCAGAATTAATAACTGATTTTGTAAAAACGAACCCAAATTATTACATTGATCAATTCCAGAAAATAGGTAGCAAACCTACATTTTCTTTTTCATTCAACCTATATGCTGCAATTTTAGGACCAATTTGGTTTGGAATGAGAAATATTTGGAATTGGGCTTTAACTTTTCTAATTATAGAAACTTTTTCAGTTGTTCAAATTATAAGAGGCTTGTTTGGAAATATAACCAAAGACGCAGTTCAAAAAATTGAACAAGTGCAATCTACTATTGCTTTTAGAAACAAACAATTAGAAGCAGCGATAACAAATAATCCAGATAAAGTTGATGTTTATAAGAGAAATATCAAATCATTAGAAGATGCTATGCAAGGTTATATTGATGAAGTTAGTAGAATTGAAGCATCAGCTATTTGGATAACAATTTTTGGCATAGTTTTATTAATTTTAATAAAAATAGTTCAAGGAGTTCTCGCAAATTCAAAATTAGAAAAAAGATATTCAGAGTGGTTATCTGACAAAACAATAAGCCCTGGTATGCAAACAAAAAACTATATTTTAAGTACAGTTTTTACTTCTGTGATAATGTTTTTCTCAGTAGTTCATTATAGTTTTCCTGGTTTAATAAATATAATGAATGAGTTTCCAACTCACCCAGACATAAGATTAACTTCAATTGCATGGGTTGAAAAAATATTTAATTATGCAGTTATTAAAGGTGATGCTTTATTTACAGCAATTACAATAGGAATAAGATCAGTATTAGATTTCTTAGAGTTATTGTTTGTTAAAACTCCGTGGATAGTAATTATTACTACAATTGTGACATTAACAGGACTTTCAGCTGGTCCTAGAGCAGCAATTTATTCTGCAGGTTTTTTAAGTTACATGGGTTTTTTAGGTTTTTGGGTTAAAGCAATGACTACACTTGCCTTACTAGGAACGGCTGCAATTTTAAGTATTGCAATTGGAATACCCCTTGGAATTTTTTGTGCTAGACGTCAAAGATTTTATTCAATGATAAGACCTATTATGGATTTCATGCAAACGATGCCAGCTTTTGTATTTATGATCCCAGTAATTGCTTTTTTTGGAACTGGAAAAGTTGCAGCTGTAATCATTACTATGATCTTTGGTGGAACACCAGTTGTTAGATTAACTGTACTTGGTCTAAGAGGAGTTCCAGAAACTATTCGAGAAGCAGCCATAGCTTATGGTGCAAGCAAATGGTATTTACTTAGAAAGGTAGATCTGCCTTTAGCTACCCCATCAATATTGGCAGGTGTTAACCAAACAGTAATGTTAAGTTTAGCAATGGTAGTTGTTGCATCTCTAATTGGAGCAAAAGGACTAGGTCAAGATGTATTGGAGGCTCTACAGTATGCAAATGTAGGCCAAGGTATCCTTGCAGGTGTTGCAATATTATTTGTAGCGTTAATTTTAGATAGGGTTGTTCAAGGTAAAAAAAGAGTTTAATAAAACTTAATGGAATTTTTACTATTAGGTTTTTTTACAGGACTAAGTTTAATACTAGCTATAGGTGCTCAAAATATATTTGTAATAGAACAAGGTTTAAAAAAACAACATATATTTTTAGTTTGTTTAATTTGTTCTTTATCTGATTTAATTTTAATATTT
>JAOHFB010000013.1 GCA_028097785.1 Candidatus Pelagibacter sp.
TTTTAATCATTCGCTCTGTTCTTTTGCCAATTCTTTGAATTAGTTCTTCACGTGGATAATCAATGTAAATTTTATAAAAATCTTCTTTTTCAAAATATGATTTTGTGTTTTTAAACCAATCATGAAGTGATTTTTGAGTATACTGTTTAACTTCATAAGCTCTGATTGATCTTTGAGTATCAGTTGAATTAATTTTTTCTTTAGAATTTGGATCAAGCTTTATAAGTTTTTGATAAAATTTTTTCTGTCCTAATTTCTTTTGTAAATCTCTTATGTTTTTTCTATATTTAATTGGAATATTGGGAATACTTACCAACCCTTCTGTTAAAGCTTTAAAATATAATCCTGTTCCACCTACAAAGATTGGAATTTTTTTTTTTCGTCTTACTTCTTTAATTTTTTTAATTGCATTTTTTAACCAATCTCCTGTTGAGAAATTATTTTTAACACTATGGAAACCATATAAGTGATGTTTTATGCTTTGATAATCTTTAAGGTTGGGGCGAGCTGATAAAATTTTTAATTCTTTATAAACTTGCATGCTATCTGCATTAATGATTTCACCATTAATTTTTTTAGCTAATTTAATTGAAAAGTTTGATTTTCCTGAAGCAGTTGGCCCAGAAATTAAAATAATCTTGGATTTTAAATCCATGATCAGTCTAGCTTAATACCAATATATCTTCTTTGATTTTGATTATTATATATTGCTAATAAAATTGTTTTTTGATTTGATTTTAAAACATCCTTAACAATTTTCTCTAAATCTTGCGCATCCTTTATTTTTATTTTTTGAGCTTCAACTATAATACTATTGGCCTCTATTGATTTCAGCAGTGGACTAGTATTTCCTATTTGCGTAACAACCAATCCTGAAATTTGATTAGGAAGTTTTCTAGTCTTAATGTCTTCTTTTGTTAGTTTTCTAACAGTAATTTTTAAATCTTCTATGATTGTATCTTTAGGAGCTTCAGTTTTTTTATCACTAACTTTAAAATCATCTGATGTTTCTAATCTACCTAAAAGAATACTTTTTGTTATTTCTTTTTTATTTCTCCAAACTTTAACCTTAACAGTTGTTCCAACTTTTGTTTTAGCAACTATTGCTGGCAATTCTTTCATTTGATTAATTCTAACACCATTAAATTCTAAAATAATGTCACCAGCTTTTATCCCACCTTTATCTGATGGACTATTCTCTGCAACACTTGCAACTAATGCTCCTCTAGGTTCATCTAATTTTTCAACGTCAGCTATTTCTTGAGTAACATCTTGAATCCTAACTCCCAGCCAACCTCTTTTTGTTTCACCAAACTCAATTAATTGATCTATAACTAGCTTTGCATCATTAGCTGGTATTGAAAAACCAATTCCAATAGATCCATTTCTTCCAAGAATTGCTGTGTTTATTCCTATTACATCGCCATTCATGTCAAATAATGGTCCACCTGAATTACCTGAATTTATTGATGCATCAGTTTGTATGTAGTCTTCGTATCTTGATAGTCCAATTGATCTATTTCTTGCTGAAATAATTCCTGATGTGACTGTTCCACCTAATCCAAAAGGGTTTCCAATAGCTATAACCCAATCGCCAATTCTTGCTTTATCAGAATCTCCAAATTGAACTGGTATAAAATTTTCATCTGTTTCTAATTGTAAAACGGCAATATCTGACAAAGGGTCAGCTCCGATAACTTTTGCTTTAAATTCTTGATCTCCATTTACTCTAACAATGATATCTTCTGCTCCTTGAATTACGTGATTATTAGTAACCACTAATCCTTTTTCATCAATTATAAATCCTGAGCCCAAAGCTGAAGACTTTCTCTCTTGAGGAGTTCCAAATTCTCTAAACATATCTTCAAAAGGCGATCCCGGAGGAAACGTAAATGGTAGGGGATTAGTATTTGTAACTACAGTTTGGGTAGTTGAAATATTTACAACTGATGGCATCAATCTTTCAGCAAGATCAGCAAATGATGCAGGCACTGAATTAGAGTTTGAAATGGTTTGTAAATTAAAAGTAAAAAATAATGCTAATAATATAAATTTAATTTTTTTCATACTAACTTTTAATATAATAAATAATTATAAATCCTATAATTGCAAAAATTAGCCCACCCGATCTTAATTGACTATCTTTTACAAGTTCTAATTTTCTTAACATACTTTTCATTTTTGATGGAAATATGGCATACAAAATCCCCTCAATAAAAAGAAAAAGACCAAAAGCAATGATCAATTCTTTCATATTTAGATATTATTGAGATTTAGGTTTTATATTTCCAAAAAATTTAAAAAATTCACTATCAGGAGACAAAATTAAAGATGTATCTCCACCGATTAAAGCTGTTTCGTATGCTTGCATAGATCTATAAAATGCAAAAAATTCAGGGTCTCTTCCAAAAGCTTCTGCAAATATTTTATTTCTTTCACCATCACCTTCACCCTTCATAATCTCAGAGTTTTTATTAGCATCTGCTAAAATTATTGAAACTTCTTTATCAGCCGTTGATGTAATAGTAACAGCCATTTCTGCACCTCGGGCTCTAAATTCCTTAGCTTCTCTCTCTCTTTCAGTTTGCATTCTTCTAAAAATTGCTTCACTGTTTGCTTGTGGAAGGTCTGCTCTTTTAATTCTTACATCTACAATTTCAATGCCAAATTTTTGAGCCTCTGCATTAACCCCTACTTGAATTAATGACATTTGTTTTGATCTATCTTTAGATAATAATGTTTGTAGTTCTTGTTGTCCTAAAACATTTCTAATTCTTGAGTTAATAACTGTTGCCAATCTTGATCTTGCAACTCTTTCATTTCCAACTGAAATATAAAATTTTAATGGATCTACAATTTTAAACCTTGCAAAAGCATCTACGATCAATCTTTTTTGATCTGATGCAATAACTTCTGCTGGTGGAGTATCTAAGTTCAATATTCTTTTATCTAGATAAACTACGTTTTGAATAAATGGGATCTTAAAGTTTAAACCTGGTTCAACTATGATCCTCTTAGGATCACCAAATTGAAGAACGATTGCTTGATTAACTTCTTTAATAATAAATACAGAAAAGAAAACTAGAGCCCCAATTATAGCAATTATTGGTAATAAAATTTTTTGTACTTTCATTTAATTACTCACTTTCTTTTTTCCTAATTCAGGAAGCGGTAAGTATGGCACCACACCAGAACCTGCACCTTTTTCAATAATTACTTTATCTATATCAGCTAGCACTTTTTCCATAGTCTCAAGATACATTCTTTCTTGAGTAACTTCTTTAGCTTTTGCGTATTCATTATAAATCGAATTAAATCTACTAGCTTCACCCTCAGATGCTGCAACTACTTGTTGTTTATATGCTTCCGCTGCTTGCATGATTTTTGCTGCTTCCCCTCTTGCTCTAGGGATCACATCATTTGCGTAAGCTTCAGCTTCATTTTTAGATCTTTCCATATCAGCTCTTGCAGCTTGAACATCTCTAAATGCATCAATTACTTGATCCGGTGGATCAGCTTTTTGAGTTTGAACTTGTGTAATTTGAATTCCACTTTGATACTCATCTAATATTGATTGAATTATTTCTTGTGTTTCAATTTCAATTTCAGCTCTTCCCTCAGTTAGGATTGGTTGAATTTCACTTTTAGCAATTACTTCTCTCATCGCTGTTTCTGCTGCAGCTTTTACAGATCCTTCAGGATCTTGAATTTCAAATAAGAATTTACCAGCATCTTTAATTACCCAAAATACTGAAAAGTCTATATTCACAATATTTTCATCTCCTGTTAACATTAAACTTTCTTGAGGAACATCAGCTACTCCTCCACCTTGAGAAAAACCACTGTCTCTTTCTGATCTAAAACCAATATCAATTCTATTGACTTTTGTAACTTTAGGAGTTTCAACTGTCTCAATTGGAATTGGAATATGATAATGCAATCCCGGTTGGGTAGTTTTTATAAACTTACCAAATCTAAGAACGACACCTTGTTCATCAGGTCCCACTCTGTAAAGTCCACTTGCAAGCCAGACAAAAAGTAAAATAATTAAGATTAGACCAATTGGTTTCCCACCTGATTTACTTCCACCAGGTAAAAATTTATTAATTTTATTTTGAATGTCTTTAATAATTGCATCTATGTCTGGTGGTGTTGGGCCTCTACCTGAGCCATTTCCACTTCCTCCAGGAGGTGTTCCCCATGGACTTCCACCTCTACCTTTAAAATCATCTGACATATGACAAAGTATATAGTGTCTTTATTATAAAAAACAAGTAATGATAAAAAAATGACTGATAAAAAGCCAGAACTTAGTGACGCAATGAAGAAAAAACTGAAGCCCAGAAAGTTCATTAAAAATCCAATTTTAGGAACAAAATTTACTATAGCAATTTCGAGTGCCAAAGGTGGAGTTGGTAAATCTACTTTTGCAACAAATCTTGCGTTAGCTTTAAAACAAGTTGGCTGTAAAGTTGGTCTACTCGATGCTGATATTTATGGTCCATCAGTTCCAAAGATGTTTAATATAAATGAAAAACCTAAAAGTGATGGTCAAAAACTAGAACCAATAATTAAATATGACATTCAGTGTATGTCCATAGGTTTTTTAGCAGATCAGCAAACTCCAATGATCTGGCGTGGCCCTATGGTTACCAGTGCAATTAAAACTTTTACTCAAAAAGTTAATTGGAAAGATTTAGATTTTATAATTGTCGATATGCCTCCAGGAACAGGTGATACACAGTTAACTTTTTCACAAGAAATAAAAATGGATGGTGCAATTATAGTCTCAACTCCTCAAGAAGTGGCTTTATTAGATGTTAAAAGAGGTATTAAAATGTTTGATAAACTTGGAGTAAAAATTTTAGGGCTGGTGGACAACATGAGTTATTTTACTGGAGATGATGGCAAGAAATATAAAATTTTTGGTGAAGGTGGTGTTAAAAAAACTGCAGAAGAATTTGAAAAAGAATTTCTAGGCGAGATACCTATTAATCCTGAAGTTGGAAAATGTGGTGATGAAGGAAAGCCTATAGTTGAAGCTAATCCTGAACATGAAATTTCAAAAATATATTTAGATTTTGCAAATAAAATTAAATCAACTTATCTTTAAGATCAAAAGCAGTCATTAATTCGTTCCATTCTCTTTTTGAGAGACCTGAACTATCTACATCAATATTTTCACCTTTAATAAGTTTTTGAATAATTGCTTTTCCTTTAGCTGAAACTTCAGTTCCTCCAACTCTATAATCCATAAAAGCATCATAAGTAATTGGAACCCATTTCTTAACTGTATCTAACATGATATCAGCATAAACTCTAATTTCATATTGAGCATGACTGTCGGCTCTAAGTCTTAAAAAATTCATTAAATTTAATAAATCTGTTTTCCAATACCACTGGGTATAAGTATTTAAAGTTAAATTCATTCTTGCAAGTTCTCTGGCTAGTCCTTTTTTATTTTCATCAATAGTTGATCCATCAAATCTTTCATTCAACATTGTTTCATAATTATCATAAGTTCTCTCAGCATCATTTTTCAAAAGTTCTAAAACTTCTTTGGCTTGTTCACCCTCTAGAACATCTCCTCTACCCTGTCTATTGCTTGTAGATTGAGCAGCCAAATTATCTTGTGATGGTAGATAAAATTCTTTATCAAGTATTGAATATCTTGCAGAGTATTCATTAACATTTGCTGTTCTATGTCTGATCCATTGTCTTGCAATGAATATAGGAAGTTTAATGTGGTATTTGATTTCACACATTTCAAATGGCGTGCTATGCCAATGCCTCATTAAATATTTTATCAAACCTTTATCAGTTGATACTTGCTTAGTTCCTTTACCGTAAGAAACTCTAGCGGATTGGACTATAGATGTGTCATCACCCATATAATCAACTACTCTTACAAAACCATGGTCTAAAGCTGGAATTGCTTCGTATAAAATCTTTTCAAGTTCTGGAGCAGTTACCCTTTTTGTTGGATTGCTCTGACTTTGTTGATTTTTTATTTCGTCTGCCTGTTCTTTAGTTAATTTCATGATTGTTATTGAATCTGTTGTAATTCCTTTTATATTAATAATGTTGGTTTTCCAACTACGACGATAAACGAATTTCGTAATAACCATTGCGGACGTGGGGGCAGTACCCACCACCTCCACCATTACAACTCATGGGGGTGAACTAGATTCGACGGGTGACTAAAGGCTATTCTTTCGTTCGGGATTGTTCCACCGTGACGGGCAAATTTATAATTGCTAACGAAAGTTACGCACTTGCTGCCTAATTAACTTTGTTAATTAAGTAGACGGGGTTTGGGGCACCTGGCAACAGAACGCCCCTTAACTATCCATGATTCTTTAATCATAGCAACAGTTCCAGAAAGCAATAATCAAAAAGACGTTCATAGGACGTTATTTAGAAAGTGGAAAGGACGTTATGGCATACATAAGAGTTAAGCGTGGGAAGTTTAAAGTTGAGATAAATAAAAAAGGTTATCCAAGAGTTTTTAAATCATTTCATACAATCAAGGACGCTAAGAAATTTGCAAAAGAAGTGGAGTCGCAAATGGAAAGACAAGTGTTTGAGGATTACTCTGGGGCAAGAGGAATTACTCTTAAAGAAATTTTAATTAAATATAGAGATAAAAAAACTGTAAATAAAAAAGGTGTAAGAGAAGAAACTTCCACTATTAATTTTTTAATTAAACATAAGATCAGTTTAAATTCATTAATGCGGTTGAAATCACACCATATTCATAAGCTAATGAATGAATTGGGTTCTACCAGGAAACCATCAACCGTTAAGAAGTATGTAGTTATCATTTCTCATGCCTGGCGTGTAGCAAGGAAAGAATGGGGAATTAATTTACCACCAGAAAATCCTTGTGACATGGTTACACTTCCAAAAGTCAATGACGCTAGGGACAGAATACTATCTAAATCTGAATATGTGTTGCTCCTAGAGTCTTGTAGAAATTCACATTTAAACATTTTAGAGGATATTGTGGTTTTTGCTTATTCTACCGGTGCAAGACAGGGAGAAATATTAAGGCTCACCCAAAACAATATTGATTATGAAAAAAAACTAATAACCTTTTTAGATACTAAAAATGGACAAGACAGAACAATCCCTGCGCCAGACAATGTATTAAACATTCTAAAAAAATATAGATTTGGAAAAAAAGTTTTTAATATTGTTGCCAGAAGATTAAGAAAACATTTTAAGATCGCTTGTATAAAAGCAGGAATTGCAGATTTTAGATTTCATGATCTAAGAGCTTGTTTTTGTACCAATGCTTTATTGAATGGCTGGAGCATTGCAGAAGTATCTACAGTAAGTGGACATAAAGATTGGTCACAATTAAAAAGATATACAAGAATTAAACCTGCAGATTTATTAGATAAAATAAATAAGGTTAATGTAGTTAAATTAATTGGATAGTCCTAGAGTTTAAAGGTTTCCGAAAACGCATAGCAAATTCAAGGGAACTATTCCAAATTAACATTAGTAGGAAACTTTTAAATTCTGTATAAGACAGACACACACGAACAAAGAAACAATAATCATTAATCACGAAACATTAATCACGAACCCTTTCGAGTTTGGGAACTCATAACAATAAAAAAAGGTAGTTATTAATGACCACTAAAAAAGTCGTATCTGACTTAAAAAAGATAATACAAATACAAGAAAAGATAATTAAAAAACAAGAGAATGAACATAAAATGGTTCATCGACTATTCATTCATTATTTGAATAGATTTGAGGAGTTTTTTCATAAGTATAAATTCCACAGAAAGCTATGGCTACACTCAGTAAATGACTTCAATGAATTTACTAGAGCTATTTTGCACCCCAATAAAAAGGAAAATATCAAAGGTAAGAAATACGGTGCTAGAGATTTCCCGATAATTATTAGAGAGGGTAAAGATGATAAATAATTTTACAGATGGTGCTCCAAGGACTGCTAAAGAATGGCAAGACTTAGGTTATGAAGTTATCCCTTGTAATAGCGAGGGTGTTCCAATCATTAAAGGTTGGGATAAAGACCTTTACGATTCTAAAAAAATTACAGTACCTGCAGATTACATGGAAAAGAAAAATATTCCTGGTGTGTGGGGTGTAAGGTTAGAAAAGTTAGTTGATCTTGATATTGACAATCCAATACTACAAAAATTTTTAGGCGACATAATTTGTGGTGCTAAGTTTGGAAGAAAATCAAATCCTATAAGTCACTTATTATTTGAGGGTGTAACAGAATACGAGAGTGTAGTTGTGCCACAAGCATTTGAAAAATATTTTAAACAGTTTCCGCATGGTCGAGTGTTGCTAGATATAAGACATGGACAAGATCGTTTCACATATGTGCCTGGTGGATTAAGACCACATAAAAAAAATGCAGGTGCAGAAGTTTTGGATTGGATTCACTTCACAGGTTTCATGAAGTACGACACACGAACCAATGCTTTAATGAAAGAGATCTGTTTAAAGACTGCATTGTCTGTAATGTTTCCTGCTACAGGTCAACGAGATGTATTTATTACTGCAATAGCAGGTATTTTTGCAAAACATACAGATTGGACAGATGAGAAGATAAATCAATTTTGTTTTGATCTTGCTTTTAAATCTGGCTCAGACAATCCATCAAGGTATGCGAGTAAAGGAACTGATGCACGAAAACCAGAGAGCAAACATTTTGGAATTCCTAAACTTGCAGAAGTTTTAGAAGTTACTCCTGCAGATGTTTCAAAATTATTTAGCTGGGTTGGTGTCAAGGACGCCTCATCAATGTTCTCTGACTTAGTTGTATATAATACTGAACCAAAACAATGGCGATTGAAATTTAAAGATCATTGGATTGATATATGGGACACTTCAATATTGCTTTCATATACCAAAGTAAAAGTTTTAATTTTGGAAACTTGTATGGAAGAACCACCAGAAATAAAACCAAATGATTGGAAAGTCATTCGGATGCAATTACTGCAGAGTGTAAAAAAAGAAGATGCTCCACCAGAAAGTTCTTATTATGGAATTGTAACAGGAATGTTAATTGAATGGTTTAAAAGAAAATCTTCAAATGCAAATGATGTATATGACGACGCAAGATATAACCTGCTTGATAATTGGGGGTGTGTTTATTATGACCATCATTATTGGGTTAAATCTGAAGCAGTTATAAAGCACTTAAAAATACAAGGACAATCAATAGATGTTAGGAAAGTGGCTCATTTATTTAGAACTGAATTTAATGCTGAACCTACTAAAATCACATTATCAAAAAAAGAGATTAGATGTTGGAAGATACCCAAAACCAATATTGATGGTTCAAGTGCTGATAATATTGGATCTAATGAACAGTACGAAAAAGCCTATAAGGAGTTTAAAAAGAATAAAGAAGAAAGATTAGGTCGAGGCTTGTTTGATAAAAATAATTATTAATAGTTATTATTATACTAAGACAGACAGACACTTATAAAGTGATGACCGAATTTTATAATTTCTAGTTTATTAATAAGAATGATAAAAAAGGTTTGTTAGTAATAACACCTTTTACTGATTAGGGGCGTTTGATCACCGCCTCTGATCTGAATAAGTTTTAGGGGTTACCCTCAGATCCCTTTAAAAAAGAAAAAAATTCAAAAAAGTAAGGGTTTATTAAAAATATTTAAAATAATTTAAGGGAACATATGCAAGAAGATATGACGGATAGATTAGTAAGACTTACTAAACTTTATGATGATGATAGTCCCGTGGTCAGTGATCCAAGATCCATGGAACAAACATTAGAAGATTTTAAAGCACCAGTAAAAAAACCAAATGCAACAGAATTAGAAAGAATTTTGACTCGACCAAAGCCCTCACAGACTCGTAGAGAACCATTGAAAAAGAAACCTAATACCAAGGTTGTAAAATCTAAGGAGGATTTAGAAGAGGACTTTAAGGTAATAGAAATACCTATAATAATGAAAGAGTTTGAGGAATGGATCAAAAATAACCCAGGAAAAGAATTTAGAGAATTCCTAAAAGAGCAGGAATACATAAGAAAACAAGACGAACAAAAATTTAAGGACATAGTGCTGGCAGGCGCCCTTGGAAAGATTGATGATGCTATGTCTGGTATAATGTCAATGGCTATGGGTGGTATTATCAGAGATCCTAGTTACACCTATTACAGCGATGGTGGCAGTGCAAATAAACCAAAAGATCCAGCAACAAAAATTAAAAAATTAAATTTGGCAGATTATTTCCAATATGGGATGAAGATTGCAGACCTTACTGAGTCTGAAAGAGAAGTGGTTAATGATCTTCTTAAAAAATCCTTTGGAAAAAACTACTCTGATAAATAATAAAGATTAAAGAAGACTGAGGCGTGGCTAGTTATTAAGAAATCAATTAAGTGAATAGCCTGCTGATCTTACAGTTCTAATTAATTCTTTACTTCCTTTTAGATTAATATTTTGTCTTAATCTTCTTATATGGACATCGATAGTTCTCGTTTCAACATTAATATTTTCTGACCAAACATTTTCAAGTAATTGTTCTCTTGAATAAACTCTTTTAGGATTTTTTATAAAGAAATTTAATAACTCATATTCTTTAGGTCCAAGATGAACCTCTGTATCTTTTCTGTAAACACGTCGTGTCATTCTATCTATTTTTAAATCATCAAATAAAACTGTATCTGAAATGACAGATGGTTTAGATCTCCGCAAAAGTGCTTTTATACGAGCTAAAAGTTCAGGGAAGCTAAAAGGTTTTGTTATATAATCATCAGCACCTGAGTTAAGTCCTTTAACTTTGTCTTCTTCTTCTCCTTTTGCGGTTAACATAATAATAGGAAGATCTTTAAATTTAATATCTTTTTTTAGGTTCTTACAAATTTCTACTCCAGAAAAATCGGGTAGCATCCAATCTAACAAAATAAGATCAGGTAATTTCTTTTTTATTTCTTTAATGCCATCATTACCATTATCTGAATAAGAAACTTTATAACCTTCTTTTTCTAAATTGTATTTGATTAATGTAATAATTGGTTCCTCATCTTCAATTATATAGATATTAGCACTCATGAATTTGAGTCAAAATCTTTTCCTTTAGGTCTGGCTCCTTCTATATGCTCACCTTCAATTAAATAAAATAATGACTCAGCAATATTAGTTATATGGTCGCCTGCTCTTTCAATATTTTTTGTTACAAAAAGTAAGTGCGTAGCTAAATCTAAATTTTTTTTATCTTTACCTAAAAAATCTGCAACTTCATTCATGGCTGTATGCGTTAAATCATCAACTTTTTCATCAGTTTTCCAAATTTTTATCGCTAACTCTTTTGATTTTTTTAAGTACGCATCAAGAATATCTTTTAATTGTCTTTGTACCAAGTCACCTAATCTTCTTAAACTTGCAATTAATTCCTCAGGTAAATCATGTGGAAGAGGTTTAATCTTTTTAGCAACACTTTTTGCTAAATCACCGATACGTTCTAAATCACTAGAAATTTTTAATGTTGATATGGTGAGTCTTAAATCAATAGCCATCGGAGCTCTCTTTACAAGCACATTAACTATTTGTTCTTCAATAGTTGCTCTTAATTCATTGATCTTAGCATCATTTTTAATAATATTTTCTGCAGCATCTTTATCAACTTTAATGATTGCTTCCATTGAATCTGAAAGTTGTGTTTCCACTAAACTTCCCATTTTAATCAAATTATCATTTAAGTTTTGAAGTTCTTCTTCATATGATTTAACTATATGTGATATTTCTGACATTTATCCAAACCTCCCTGTGATATAATCCTGGGTCATTTGATTACCAGGGTTTTTAAATATTTTTTCAGTTGTATCTACTTCAATTATTTTTCCTAAATGGAAAAAACCTGTTCGCTGAGAAACTCTTACGGCTTGTGACATTGAATGAGTAACAATTACTATTGTATAACTTTTTTTTAGTTCATCAATTAATTCTTCAATTTTAGCTGTTGCTATAGGATCTAAAGCAGAACAAGGTTCGTCCATCAATATTACCTCTGGATTTACAGATATAGCTCTTGCTATACATAATCTTTGTTGTTGTCCTCCAGAAAGACCTGTTCCTGGTTCATCCAGTCTATCTTTTACCTCTTCCCATAATGCTGCTTTTTTTAAACTATTTTCAACAATTTGATCCATATCAGATTTATTATCTGCTAGGCCATGAATAGATGGACCATATGAAATGTTGTCATATATACTTTTTGGAAATGGATTAGGTTTTTGAAAAACCATTCCAATTGACTCTCTTAATCTTACTACATCAATATTATTATCAATTATTTCCTTATCATCAATTTTAATTGATCCTTCAATTTTACAAATATCAATAACATCATTCATTCTATTGATGCACCTTATAAAAGTTGATTTTCCACAACCTGATGGACCAATTAATGCTGTAACTTCTTTACTATGAATGTCTAAATTTACATTAAATAATGCTTGTTTTTTCCCATAGTAAACATTCAAGTCTTGTGCTTTTATTTTAACGTTATTGCTTATCATTACCATTTCCTTTCAAATTTTTGTCTTAGGTAAACTGCTATAAAATTTAATGTAATTAGAAAACTTAAAAGTATCATAATAGTTGCAGATGTTTTCTCTACAAAACCTCTCTCAGCTTGTTCAGACCATAAATAGACTTGAACAGGTAGTGATGCAGATGGATCTGTGGGTATTGAAGGTATATCAACTACAAATGCTACCATTCCTATCAAGATTAGTGGTGCTGTCTCACCTAAAGCTTGAGCTAATCCAATAATAGTACCAGATAAAGTTCCAGGAATTGCAAGAGGAACAACATGGTGCATTACTGATTGAACTTTAGAGGCACCTACCGCTAATGCACCTTCTCTTATTGATGGTGGCACAGCCTTTAAAGAAGCTCTGCAAGGAATAATAATTCTAGGTAACGTCATCAATGCAAGAGTAATACCAGCAACTAGAGGAGTTGATCTTGGTAGATCAAATGTGCCAAGTAAAATTCCTAAACCCAATAAACCAAATACAATTGATGGAACTGCTGCAAGATTATTTATATTAATTTCTATAAAATCAGTAATTCGATTTTTAGGTGCAAATTCTTCTAAATATATTGATGCAAATATAGCAATAGGAAAAGATAACAACAAAGTTATAATTATAGTAAAGAAAGATCCAACTAAAGCTCCACCAATACCAGCAAGTTCTGGGTTTCTTGAATCACCTTTTTGAAATAGATAATTATTAAAAATTTTATCAATTTTATTTTGTTCAACTAACTTGTCGTACATCATTAACTGAAAATCATTAATTCGTCTTCTGTCTTCAGGTAAGTGTCTTGGGTAATTTCCTTTATGCAATTGATCCATATCATCAGAGGCAGTTAATTTTAAAATAGTTTTCTTATTTATAAATTCAGGGTTTTTAATTAGAAAATCTCTTACTTCGTATTCATAATCAGGACTAAATAAATTAATTAATGCTTTTTCTTCTTTTAAACCATTGACTTGATAAACTTTTAATAAGCTTTCAATTGCAAGATCATAATACTCAACATTCTCTAGATCATCTTTGGAAGGATTTGGGTCTAAATATAAAGAGTCTAAGGTAAAATTAATCTCAACATTTATAATTGTTTTTTGAAAAGCGCTACTACCTTTAGAAAATATTACGTAAATTAAAAAGACAACAAATAAAATTGCTAGCACAACTGAAGTGATGCCATAAAGCTTAAATCGCTTTTCTGCATTATATCTTTTTTTTATACGTTCTTCTTTAGTCATATTTTTCTCTATATTTTTTAACAAATCTTAAGGCGATGTAGTTTAAAATTAACGTTGCAAAGAAAAGAGTTAATCCCAAAGCAAAAGCTGATTGAGTTTTTGGACTATCAAACTCTTGGTCTCCAACCAAAAGCATAACAATCTGTGTTGTAATAGTAGTTGTAGACTCTAAGGGATTTATTGTTAAATTTGCCGCTAACCCTGCTGCCATTACAACAATCATAGTCTCACCTATAGCTCTTGATACAGCTAACAAAATAGATCCGACTATTCCTGGTAAGGCCGCAGGTATGACAACTCTTTTAATTGTTTCAGACTTTGTTGCCCCAACAGCATAAGAGCCATCTCTTAATGATTGAGGTACAGAATTAATTACATCGTCTGATAACGATGATACATAAGGAATAATCATCACTCCCATAACTAATCCTGCTGCAAGCGCACTTTCAGATGAAACTTCAAGACCAAGCTTTTCACCAAATTCTCTAAAAAAAGGACCTACAGTAAGAGCTGCAAAAAAACCATATACGACAGTTGGAATACCAGCCAATATTTCAATAATAGGTTTTGAAAATTTTCTAACCTTAATACTTGCGTACTCCGCCATATAAATTCCAGAAAATAATCCTATGGGAACAGCAACAGTCATTGCAATCAAGGCTATGAAAGCCGTACCAGCAAAGAGCGGTACAGAACCAAAAGCATTTTTTAAATCAGCATATTCTTCTGCAGTAATCGCCGATGCATCTCTAACAAAAGCTCTTTGAGGACTCCACGAAGTACCAAATAAAAAATCAAAAATATTTATTGCTGAAAAAAACTTTATACTTTCAAATAACAGAGAAAAAATAATCCCAAGAGTGGTCAGTATTGCAACTAAAGAACAAGCAAAAAGTAATCCAGTTAAAATTTTTTCAACATCATGTCTTGCTTTATTATTTTTTGAAATTCTTTTTATTCCATAAGTAATTGTTAAAACTGCTGTTGATAATAACAAAACTACTTTTGAAGATTGAGCAATTGATAAAAATGATTTGTAATCTTCAGCCCCTTGTTTAATTTCATTTGTAATTTTTCCTGAGAAGTTTCCATTATAAAGAGATACTATTTTTTGATAAATTAGATTTATTTGATCACTCGTATATACATTTAACTCATTTTGACTTAATGTTTGTGAGATTAATCCCTTAATAATTGAAGCTTCAAATATAGACCAAACTAATAAAATTATTAGTGATGGTAACGCACACCATAAGGCCAAATAATATCCGTAGTAATTAGGTAATGCATTAATTTTGATTGATTGACTAGTGGTAATTTTTTTAATTCTTGATCTTCCATATATAAATGAAGTGTAACTAAATATTCCAATCAAAATTAAAATTACTAAATTCATTTTAATGGGACACTATGATTTAAATGTTACAATTTTGTTACAAAGTTAAACTGTAAATTGAAAAATAAAAAAAAGACCAGAAATTAATTCTGGTCTTAATTTTATATAAACTCAATTACTTGATAGATATAGTTTCTAGTTTAAGAGCGGCAGTTCTAATAGCTTTATATTTATCTTTAGCTAAAGGAACCAAACCTATTTCTGCCAAATACCCTCTAGGGCCCATTGCCTTTTTGGAAGTAAAAGTTTTCACAAATTCCTCAATTCCTGGAACTACTCCAATATGTGCTTTCTTAACATAAAAGAATAAAGGTCTAGCAATCGGGTAAGAATAATCTTGAATACCTTCAAGACTTGGTTTTACACCATTGATAGTTGCTGCTTTAATTTTATCTTTGTTAGCCACTAAATAACTATAACCAAAGAAACCGTAAGCATCAGGATTTGAAGCAAGTTTTTGAACTATTAACGTATCGTTCTCTCCAGCTTCAACTGCATAACCGTCTTCTCTCATTTTAGCACATTCTTTTGTAGCTTTTTTTCCGTTAGCTTCAAAAAGAGATTTAGCTGCTTTTGAACAACCTTTACCCATAACTAATGAATTCCAAGCATCTCTAGTTCCAGATGTTGGTGGTGCAATTAGTATTTCAATTTTTTTTGAGGGAAGACTTGAATCAATATCGCTCCATTTTTTATATGGATTAACAACTAATTTTCCATCTACATCTACTTCATGTGCTAAAGCTCTCCACAATTGTTCTTTAGAAAAATCAATATCAGGAGAGTTAACTGAATGTGCAAAAGAAATACCATCATTACCAACAACTATTTCTATAATTTCAGTAACACCATTTTTTTTACATAATGCTTTTTCTTTAGATTTAATTGCTCTTGATGCATTCGTAATATCAGGGTGGTTTGTACCAACACCAGCACAGAATAATTTCATTCCGCCACCAGTACCTGTGCTTTCAATAACTGGTGTTTTAAATTTTCCAGTTTTACCAAAAGTTTCAGCAACTACAGTTGCATACGGGTATACTGTAGAAGATCCTACTATTTTAATTTGATCTCTAGCCTGAGCATTAAAAGCAAAAATTGCAAATGCTAAAACTGATAATGTTATCTTAATGTGTTTCATTATATTTTTTCCTATTTTAGTTTACAGACTAGAATTAATATTTTTATATTGACGTTTTATTACTAAATTATGAAAGTTTTGTTACAAAAAGTAACTTTTTGGTTGTAATAAATTTTATGATTTAGGGAATTCTATAATAAATTCAGTTCCCTTGCCCTCTTCACTGAAGATTTCCATCCGAGCTTTATGTTGATTTACTATATGTTTCACAATAGCGAGACCTAGTCCAGTGCCTCCAGCTTCTTTACTGCGAGCAGGATCGACTCTAAAAAATCTCTCAGTGATTCGTGGCAAATATTTTTTAGGAATTCCTACACCCTGATCTTTAATGGAAAATAAAAAGATTTTATCTTTATCTGTAAGTGAAATTTTTATAGTAGAATTTTCTTCACTATACTTGCAAGCATTATCAATTAAGTTAGTAAATACTTCAATTAGTCTATTTCTATCACCTAAAATTACCCAATCATTACCTTCAACAATATATTCAATTTTTATTTTTCTTTTTTTGACTAAATCTGAATTAATTTCTAAAACATGGCTAATTATATCGTTTAGATCTACTTTATTATTTGGTCTAATATGTTCTTGTAATTCAATTTTAGATAAAGAAAGCAAGTCACTAACTAAATTTTCCATTCTTGATGTTTGTTTAAGTATTATAGGTAAAAACTTTTTTTGGCTTTCAAAATCATTCGTTGCATGGCCTTCGTTAATTGTTTCCAAACCTAACTTAATTGATTGTAGCGGAGTTCTTAACTCATGAGATACATTTGCAACAAAATCAGATTTAAATCGTTGAGTTTTATAAATTTCTGTCAAATCTTTTAAAAAAATTATTACAGATTGATCTTCACTACAAAGTTTAGAAGGACCAGGAATTATATTTGCTTTATAAAATTCAAAAATTGGTAACTTAATTTCAATATCAACAATTTTAGTTTTTTTATCAATTATAGCTTGATCTATACTCTCTAAAAGATTTGCATCTCTTAAGATTAAGGAAATATTTTTTCCCTCAATATCATTACCAAATCTAGTTAAGGCACTATTATTTGCACAACAAACATTTTTAGATTTATCTAGAATAATTACTTGATCTATCATTTCATCAAGGAATTTCATTTCTTGAAAACCTGTTTTATCTAATGAACTCATAAAATTTAAACCTGAGAATATATCCCTAAAAGTTTTTCACAATCCAAGACTACCAAATCATGAACCATGAGTCTATTTGCTTTAAACTAGCTATTTGATTGTTGAATTAGTTTGAAATTTTGAAAAAATTTTTACCCCCTACGTCTAAGCAAAACTGCCTAATACACTGAGAGTAGAAGCTACTCCTTTCTATTTTGAGGGGGTTAAGGATTTCTTTAAAAGCCTATCTCGAAACCCACATGGTACCTCTATTTATTATCTAATCACGTCCTCTAAAAAGGACGTCATGGAGTCGTTATTTAGGCTTGAATATCGAGTCCTCAGCCCATAGGATATGTATTGAAACTGTTTGTTTTATTAAAGATTTATGAGACATAGTTCACGGCACCTGGCAACAGAACGCCCCTTTACCAACGGAAACCGTTATTCCAACTCAAATATCAAATTAGGAACAGCAAGAAGTTTTACACGAAGTTTTTGAAAAAGTGTTATATTCTGTATATTATTAATCAAGGGGCGAGAAACAGAACGCCCATTCCAATTTATTAATTTAGTTTGCGGTAATTAAAAATTTACTATTTTTTTACATATAAATTATCTTGAAAGTGTAAAAGTGGAAAAGTAAATTTTTTTAGCAATTCAAAATTATTTTTTTTTAGAAAAAGATGAACTTTTTCTGTTGAGTCACCATTATTAGATTGAAAAAAATGTTTCTCTATAAGTATATATTTTATTTTTTTTGGTAATATCTTTTTGGCACCTTTTAGAACATTTAG
>JAOHFB010000014.1 GCA_028097785.1 Candidatus Pelagibacter sp.
TTTGATGCATATTTTTTGCAGTATGCATCATTTTTTTTGTAGTAGAATTCATTATAAATTTAAGAAACCATGGGATCATTTTTGGAACATAATTCCATTTTAAAGCTAAAGGTCCTGAAGAGCTTAATAACATTGCAGGTACATCAGCTAAAACATCTGGTCGATTTAAAGGAACTGAAGCATAAGGTGAAAAATGTCCAGCATTTCCATAAGATGCTGCTTGTGCACCAGGATTGTCTCTATCGAAAATAGTTACATTAAATCCTTTTTTTTGTAAAAACAATGCATTCGATACACCTTGAATTCCAGCACCTACAATTCCAATTTTAATATTTTTATCCACGGCAAACTTATATAGTTAAAATTTTGATATTTAATAGTGACAAATTATACATAATTTATAATAGAATAATTTTAAACTATAGTTTGTTGACTATGTACTTTTGCACTCATTACGATACCAAAGCCAATCATTGTTGCAAGCATTGAGGATCCTCCATAAGACATTATTGGAAGAGGTGAACCAACTATAGGTAGTAGCCCAAGTACCATTGATAAGTTAACAGTGATATAAATAAAAATAGCAAAGGCAAAACCAAAGCAAAAAAATCTAGCGAAGCTACTTCTACAGAGAGCTCCTATTCGAATTATTCTAATAATAATAATTTTATATAATAACAAAAGTCCAATAGACCCAATAAATCCAAACTCTTCTGAAAATAAAGTAAAAATAAAATCAGTGTGTTTTTCTGGAAGAAAATCTAAGTAACTTTGAGTGCCTTGTAAAAATCCTTTGCCATCAAATCCTCCAGAACCTATAGCTATTTTTGATTGAATTATTTGATAGCCTGCTCCTAATGGATCTCTATCTGGATCCAAAAAAGTTAATATTCTCAATTTTTGGTAAGGTTTTAAGAATGAAATTACAAAAGGTAGAGATATCAAGAAAGCAATGAAAGAATAAATAAAATATTTTATTTTAACACCTCCTAACCATAAAATAATTAATGCACTAGATGCAATTAAAATTGAGGTTCCTAAATCTGGTTGAGAAAGTACCATGAATATTGGTATCAGAATTATAGTTAAAACTGTAATTATACTTGTTAAAGAATTCACATTTTCAATTTTTAATCTGTGATAATATTTTGCTAAACAAAGTATAATCGCAATCTTCATCAGCTCTGATGGTTGTAAATTAAATAAATATAAATCCATCCATCTTCTTGAGCCAGAAGATTTTATTCCAAAAAAAGAAACATAAATTAATAGAAGAATTACAACAATGTAAAATACATATGAAAAATTATGCCACCATTTAATATTAAAAAAGGAAATGAAAATCATTAAAGGAAAAAAAATTATAATTTTACTAAAATGACTTTTTGTATGATAAAGAATTTCTCCTCCGTCTGTTGAATACATCACAAATAAACTTATTGTGGAAAGCAGGAATACACTTAATAGCAAAATGTAATCTAATGCTTTAACTTTTTGCCAAAAAGAAAGTTCATTGTTTAATCTATCATGTTGAAACATTAAATATCTATTTCCTCAAAATTTTTTTGTTTATTTCTTAATTTGTCTCTATCAATAATTAATTTAAATAATTCTTTTGCTATTGGAGCAGCAGTTCTGCTTCCTGAACCACCATGTTCAACTATAATGCTCAATGCATATCTTGGATTTACGTATGGACCATACGCAATAAATAATGCATGATCTCTATCTTTATATGGAATTTGTTCAATTTTTAAATCGAGTTCTCGTTCACGCATACTAATTCTCTTTACTTGAGCAGTTCCAGTTTTACCTGCAAATTGATACTTTGGATTATCTATTCTGGATTTATATGATGTTCCATATAATTCATTAGTTGAACTAAACATTGCCTCTTGAACAATTTTTATATTTTTATGATCCTTAAATAATTTTTTTTCTTGACCATGCAAAGTTTCCTCTTGCAATTTACTTTTAGCTTCCTCTAGAGACATAGGATTATTATTAACTACAATTCTTGGTTTTATTGAGTAACCACCATTAGCAATTTGTGCTGTCATAAGACATAATTGAAGAGGAGTAGTTTGGGTATAACCTTGGCCTATTCCAGTTATTAATGTTTCTCCAAGTACCCAACCTTTTCCAAGATTATTTTTTTTCCATTTTGTATTAGGAAACAAACCTGATTTTTCATAATCATAATAGTCTCCTAATACTTTTTTACCTAGTCCAAATTTTTCAGCTGTAACATTCAATCGATCTACACCTAATAGTCTTGCGACTTCATAAAAATATGTATCACATGATTGTTTCATTGCATTTTTTAGACTCATAAATCCATGACCTTTTTCTTTCCAGCAGTGAAATGTTTGTCCATAAAGTTCCATCTTTCCTGTACATTTTACTTTAAAATTTGGACTAACAATTTTGTTTTCTAAAGCTGATAAAGCTACAATTGGTTTGATCGTTGATCCCGGGGAATAAAGTCCAGAAAGTGTTTTATTTATTAGAGGTTTTAAAGGATTGTTTCTAATTAATGCCCAATCATCATTACTTATTCCAAACAAAAATTTATTTGGATCGTAAGAAGGAGAGGAATACATTGCAATAATGTCACCCGTATAAATGTCCATCACGCTAATAGATCCAGCTCGATCATTTAAAAGTTTTCCACAGGCTTTCTGAATTTCAGTATCTACAGTGAGACGTATTCTTAAACCTTGTTTACCTTTTTGATGTTCAAGTTGATTAATCCTTTTTCCATAAGCATTAACCTCATATCTTTGAATTGCATTAGTTCCAATCAAGTAATTTTCTAAAGTTTTTTCTAAACCTAATTTTCCAATTTTCATACCAGGAACAAATCTTTCTTGAACTATTTCATTAGCAAGAATTTCTTCTTCATTAGGTTGACTGACATAACCCAAAATATGAGTATAAACATCACTAAAAGGATAATTTCTAGATATAGTCATAACAGGCTTAACACCGACTAAATCATATAAAAAATTATTTATTTTTAAAAAATCACTCCAAGAAAGGTTTTCAGAAACAATAATACTTTCCCATGGTTTCAACTTATTTTTTAGTTTTACTATTTTATCTATTTTTTTATCGCTAAGATTAAGTAATGTTTTTAATCTTGATATCAAATAATTGAAATTTTCAACCTGTTCAGGAATGATATGAAGTTGATAAACTTTTAAATTTCCAGCTATCACATTTCCAAAATAATCAACAATATCTCCTCTTGTCGGTGGGAGTTTCCATTCTCGAATTCTATTTTTATCTGATAGCGTTAAGTATTTTTTATTTTCACTTACTTGTAATGAAAAGAGTCTAGCTATAATTCCAGTAAAGATAATTATCTTCGCAGCGCCTATAATAAACATCCGTCTATTAATTACATCTGTTTTTCTAATTCCTGAGTTTTCTTTAATCATTCTTTTTAAGAGAAATTTTGATATTTAAAATATTGAATAATAAAAAAAATAATGGGTAAAACAAAAAAGTAAAACCTGCGTTTATTAAGTAGTTCATATAATCTACTTGGTATAAAAAAATTAAATCTAAAATTATTACTTGAATTGAATTTATGAGCAACACGGTAACAATAAATGAAAGCCAATCATTTATAAATTTAGGACTTAATGTGATTTGTCTAATATATGATGTTATAGCGCAGATTAATAAATAACAAAAACTACTTATTCCGATTGGAATACCAATTACTACATCGTTAATTATTCCTGCTAAAAAAATAGAAAAATATCCAAGATAATCAGGGTTTCTTAAAGTCCAAAAAAATATCAAAATAAAAATAAAGTTGAATGAAAAATAATCTAATTTTAAATAATTAAAATCAAACTCATTAAACACAGAAAAAAACAAAAATATGAACGGCAAATAAGAAAAGAATGAATTTAAAAATGTGCTTTTGTTCAATGAAGCCATTATTTATCCTCACCTATCTTAAATTCTATAATCTTAACGAAACTTAATTGTCCAAAATCTGAAAAAAATTCTATTTGCCCTGAGTTATTAATTATTTTACCGACTGGAATGCCTGGTTTAAATAAACCACCTAAACCAGAAGTATATACAATTACCTTGTTTTCAATTTGATTTTCTTCATACTCATCTTTGGTATATTCTATAACTCCGTAATCTTTACCAGTCCCAGATGCAACAGCTTGCAAATATGGAGGCTGAACAATCACTGGTATTTTGCTGTTTAAATCTGACAAAAGAAGAGCCCTAGAATTTGAGTAATTTACTTCTATAATTTGTCCAACTAAATAGTTTCTATCCATTATTGCCATTCCAATTTTGACATTATCTTTTGATCCTCTGTTTAAAACAATAGATTTAAGAAATGGACTTTCTCTATCAATTAAAACCCTAGCAAATATTTCTTCTGAATTTATGCTTTCATCAATTAACTCTCTAAGCTTTTTGTTTTCTGCAGTTAAAAAATTATTTAATGCCAAAATCTGATCTATGTTTTCAATTTCGATTAATTCTTTTTCATGACTTTCATGTAAATCTATGTGTGATTTAATTTTTGATATTATCTCTTTTATTTTATTTTCTGGAACTGACGAAATATAAGATGATCTATAAATGACTTCATTAATTCCTAATTTAATAATTTGAATTGGTTTAAAATTAAAATTACTAAAAATTATTACAATTATAGATAATATAATTAAGCTTATTAGTGAAAACTTTTGTTTTTCTTTCTTTTTAAAAAATGCTGATCTTAAGGCAATTACAAAATCATCTCTGCCTTTTACCATCTCTTAATATTCAGATAACATAGTAGAAAAAGTTTCTTCTTGATCCAAAGCTTTACCTGTCCCTACGGCAACACAAGATAATGGATCATCTGCCACATGCACTGGTAATCCTGTTTCTTTTGAAAATCTTTTATCAATATTTCTTAATAGAGCTCCACCACCAGTTAATGTAAGTCCCATGTCAACTAAATCTGCAGATAATTCTGGAGGAGTATTTTCTAAAGCTTGTTTAATAGCATTAATCATTTCCTTCATAATATCATTTAATGCTTCTGCAGTATCTTCCTCTGTAATATTTACTTCTTTTGGTGTACCAGATCTCAAGTCTCTTCCTTTTACAGGGTAAGTATTTTTTCCAGTAGCTATTGCAGTACCCATTTCTTTTTTAATTTTTTCAGCAGTACCATCTCCAATTAAAAGATTGTATTCTTTTCTCATATAATTAACGATCGCTGTATCCATTGCATCCCCAGCAGTTCTTAATGATTTTGAATAAACCAATCCACCTAATGACATCACTGCAATTTCAGTTGTACCACCACCAATATCCACAATCATAGAACCTGTTGCTTCAGAAATTGGAAGTCCAGCTCCTATTGCTGCAGCAATTGGTTCCTCGATTAACTGAACTCTTCTAGCACCCGCAGCGAGAGCACTATCCTGAATTGCTTTTCTCTCAACAGGTGTTGAGCCTGTTGGTACACAAATTAGAATTCTAGGATTTGCAAACGTGCTTCCTTTGTGAACTTTTTTTATAAAATGTTTAATCATTTCTTCAGTCACAATAAAATCTGCTATAACACCATCTCTTAATGGTCTAATTGCACTTATGTTTCCAGGTGTTCTTCCAAGCATTGTTTTTGCTTCATCACCAACTGCTAAAACATTTTTCTTTCCACCTTGTTCAACTATTGCAACAACAGAAGGTTCATTTAAAACAACACCTTGACCTTTTAAAACAACTAGTGTGTTTGCTGTCCCAAGATCGATTGCCATATCTTGGCTCCAAATTTTTTTAACTCTGTCAAATAATCCCATTTTATATACCTCTCACCTTTTGTTTTTCTTGCTCCATTGGAGCTGTTTTATCACGTTTAATAATCATTTTATTTAATGCATTAATATAAGCATTTGCTGATGCAACTAATGTATCAGTATCGGCTGCTTGACCGACTGTTGTTTTTCCTTTTTCCTCAATTTTTACACTAACTGTCGCTTGTGCATCTGTTCCCTCTGTTACTGCATGAACTTGATAAAGTTGTAGATTAACATCGTGGGGATAAAGAGTTTTAATACATTTAAATATAGCATCAACCGGACCATCTCCTGTTTCAGAGGCTTGTTTTACATCTCCATATACATCTAAGGTCATTTCTGCTTTTTGTGGTTCACCAGTTCCTGCAAATACTTTTAATGATTTTAAGCTAATTGCATTTACTTTATTATCAACAATTAAACTATCATCTACTAACGCGATAATATCTTCATCATAAACATGCTTTTTCTTATCAGCTAAAACTTTAAATTTTGCAAATGCATTACTTACAACATCATCCGTAAGATTAGGATAACCTAAACTATTCATCTTATCTTTAAAAGCGTGTCTTCCAGAATGTTTACCCATAACTAATGAAGTTTGTTTAACTCCAACACTTTCGGGTGTCATAATTTCGTATGTTTGTCTATTTTTTAACATCCCATCTTGATGAATTCCTGCCTCATGTGCAAAAGCGTTTTTACCTACAATTGCTTTATTATATTGAACTGGGAAACCAGTAGCATTCGATACAATTTTTGATGCTTTGCTTAATAATGTTGTATTAATTCCTGTATCATAAGGCATTAAATCAGGTCGTGTCTTAATTGCCATGACTACCTCTTCTAATGCTGCATTACCAGCTCTTTCACCTAAACCATTTATTGTACATTCAATTTGTCTTGCTCCTGCTTGAATACCAGCTAATGAGTTTGCAACCGCTAAACCTAAATCATTATGACAATGAGTTGATAAAATTGCTTTATCAATATTTGGAACTTTATTAAATAAAGTTTCTATAATCTTTGTAAATTCTGAAGGGATTGTATACCCAACGGTATCTGGAATGTTTATTGTCGTAGCTCCACTTTTAATAGCAAGCTCAACTGTCTTACACATATAATCCATGTCTGTTCTTGTTCCATCTTCACAAGACCACTCTACATCATCAGTAAATTTTCTTGCATAAGCAACATGTTTTCCAATCGACTCATATACATCCTCTGGTGACATATTAAGTTTGTGTTTCATGTGTAAAGGACTTGTTGAAATAAAAGTATGAATTCTAAATCTTGGGGCATGTTTCAATGCTTCATAAGCTCTATCAATATCTTTTACAGAATGTCTAGATAGACCTGCTGGAATAGAATTTTTTAAAATTTTACTTACTTCTGAAACCGCTTCAAAATCTCCAGGGGATGCAATTGGAAAACCAGCTTCAATAATATCAACACCCAATTCATCAAATACTCTTGCAATTTGAATTTTTTCTTCCAAACTCATAGACGCACCTGGTGATTGCTCACCATCACGCATAGTAGTATCAAATATAAAGACTCTATCTTTATCAGCCATAACTTAATTTTTTTGAAAATGTATAATACAATCTATAAGAGAGAATGCAAAATAATAAGTAAAATTAGTCGCAAGAACTGGTCATTTTAGGCCTCTTAAAATTAATTATAAATAGACTCAATTTTTGGCATTAAGTGTAAAAGTTTTTTTGTGTAATCATGCTGAGGTTTTAAAAATATTTCCTCAGTATTTGCAACCTCACATAATTGGCCGTCTTTTAGCACTCCAATTCTATCACACATTTGTCTTACAACCGGCAAATCATGGCTAATAAATAAAATAGTTAAATTTAATTGTTCCTGAAGATCTTTTAATAAATTTAAAATTTGTGCTTGAATACTTACGTCTAGGGCAGAAGTTGGCTCATCACAGACAAGAAGTCTTGGTTGGGTAGCCAATGCTCTTGCAATAGAAATTCTTTGTCTCTGGCCTCCAGAAAATTCATGAGGATATCTATCAGCAGATTTTTGTGAAAGCTCAACTGATTCTAGTAAATCAAAAATATAATTATTTAAATCATTAGAGGATATTGAAGGATTATGAAGAGTAATTGGTTCTGATATTATATCTTTAACTTTTAATCTTCCATTTAAAGAAGAGTATGGATCTTGAAAAATCATTTGTATTTGTTTTCTAAATTTCATCATTTCCAGCTTATCTTTAATTTTTGTAATACAAATATTATCAAAAAAAATATCTCCTGAAGATGGTTTAAATAAATTTACTATCATTTTTGCAATTGTGGATTTTCCACTTCCACTTTCTCCAACTAATCCAAATGACTCTCCTTCTTTAATATCAAATGAAACATTATCTACAGCCATTACAGAGTTCTTAGAACTTTCTGTAAAAAAATTATCATCAAAACTTTTACTAAGGTTATTAATCGTAACTAAATCTTGCTCTATAATTTCTTTTTTATTCCATCTATTTAGAATTTTAATATTATTATTTTGATTACTTTTATTTTCCTTCTCAATAATTACAAATCGAGAAATTTTTTTATTAGTTGGCGGTACAGAACTAACCAAACTTTTAGTATATGTCTGCTTTGGCTTTGTTAATATTTCTTTTGTTTCACCAATTTCAACTAAGTTTCCGCTTTTCATTACAGCTACTCTATCTGCTGTCTCTGCTATTACGCCCATATCATGAGTAATTAAAATTACTGCAAGATTTCTTTCTTTTGTTAATTTTTTAATTAATTCAAGAATTTGGGATTGAATTGAAACATCTAATGCTGTAGTTGGCTCATCTGCAATTAAAAGTTCTGGTTCGCAGCACAATGCAAGTGAAATTACTACTCTTTGTCTCATTCCTCCTGAAAACTGATGAGGATAATTATTAAATCTTTTTTCTGCATCTTTGATTCCAACTTCTTTTAAAAGATCAATTGATTTATTTTTTGCCTCATCATTTGTTAAATCAAGGTGAGTTTGAATAGTTTCAATTAATTGTTCACCAACAGTAAGTATTGGATTGAGAGAGGTTTGAGGGTCTTGAAATATAAGTCCAATTTTTTTACCTCTATATTTAACTATATTTTTTGGATCTTCATGAATATTCAAATCACCTAAAATTACTGATCCACTTGAAACTTTGCCAGGTGCATCTATCAGATTAATTATTGCATTTCCAACAGTGCTTTTTCCAGATCCAGATTCTCCAACTAGTCCTAAAATTTCTCCTTTATTTACTTCAATGTTTACATTTTTTGCAGCGTAAACCGTTTCTTTTCTCATAGGATAATCAACACTTAAATTTTTTATTTTTAAGAAACTCATTTTTTTAACCTTGGGTTTAATGTGTCTCTCATCCAATCTCCTAATAGATTAATTGAGAAAGCTAAAATCACTAAAAATATTGCTGGAAAAAAAGTAATCCACCATTCACCAGAGAATAAAAAATCATTACCTAATCTTATTAAAGTTCCAAGTGAAGGAGTTGTCGGTGGAACACCCACTCCTAAAAAACTCAAAGTTGACTCTGCTATAATTGCAAGTGCAAGACCAATGGTTCCTATTACTAATACTGGTCTTAAAATATTTGGTAAAATATGTTTGAACATTATAATTAAGTTTGAAACACCAATTATTGTTGAAGCTGAAACATAATCTTTATTTTTTTCAACAAGTGTTGCTGCTCTTGATACTCTTGCAAATTGAGGCCATTCTGAAATTCCAATTGCAAATATCAAAACATATATAGCCATTTCATCATGCATCTCTCTTGAAATTAATCCTCTTGCAATTCCATCAACTAAAAGTGCCATCAAAATACTTGGTACTGTTAGCTGAACATCTGTTAATCTCATTACTATCATTTCGTATTTGCCACCAAAATATCCCGCAGTTAATCCTAACCCTACTCCAAGTATCAAGCTAAATATAATTGCTGAAAAACCAACTATTAATGAAATTCTAGACCCATAAAGAATCGTTGCTAACATATCTCTACCTTGGCCATCAGTACCTAAAATAAATTTTGCTAGTCCATCTTCTGTCCATGAGGGTGGGGTAAAAGCTTCCATTAATGACAACGATGATGGATCGAATGGATTGTAAGGAGTGATCAATTCTACAAAAAAAGAGCAGAAGAAAATTATAAATAAAATTATAGATGATATAATTGCGGTCGGAGACTTTATAAAGCTATGATAGATGTCACTATCTTTAATTCTACCCCAAGTACTAATATTATTATCCACTTGAAGCATCCCCTTTAACTCTAATTCTTGGATCTATAAAATAATAAAGAATATCTACGATAAAATTTATCATGACAAAAACAAAAGCAATAAAGACTAAATAAGCAGACATGATCGGAATATCAACAAACTGAACAGCTTGGATGAATAGAAATCCCATACCTGGCCATTGAAATACTGTTTCTGTTATGATTGAAAATGCAATTAAGGTTCCAATATTAATTCCAGCAATAGTTATTACTGGGATTAATCCATTTTTTAATGCATGTTTGTATTTTATACTATTCTCACTAATACCACGAGCTCGAGCAAACTTGATGTAATCTGTTTGTAAAATTTCCATCATCTCTGCTCTTACAAGTCTAATAATATAAGTCATCTGGAAAAGACTTAACGTAACTGAAGGAAGTATAATTGCTTTTAATCCTGTAATAGTTAAAAACCCAGTTGTCCAAAACCCAAGATCAACCACCTCTCCTCTGCCAAACGAGGGTAAAATTCCTAAAATTACGGCGAATAAATAGATAAATAATATTCCTATAACAAATGTGGGTAGAGAAACTCCCAGCAAGGAAACTGCTAAGATGATATCGCTTAAAAAACCTTTCCTATTTATACCAGTATAAACTCCTAGAAATGTTCCAGTTACTAAAGCAATTAACGCTGAAATAACTACAAGCTCAATTGTTGCTGGTAATCTCTCAACTATTAATTCTGATACTGGTCTTCTTAATTGATAAGAAATTCCAAATTCTCCTTTAGAAGCATTAACAATAAATCTTGAAAATTGAACATGAATTGGGTCCATTAAACCTAATGTTTCTCTTAGTTCGGCTCTTTCTTCGTCTGAAGTTTCTTCACCAACCATGTTATTTATTGGGTCTCCAACAAAATTAAACAAAGAAAAAGATACAAAGGCAACAACTAGCATTACCAAAGCTGATTGAAACAACCGTTTAAAAAAATACTTTATCAATTTGAGAAGATTTAAAACTTACAAGCCCTCTATTAAATAGAGGACTTGTAATAATTTTTTTTAGTTAAAGCTAGCAGCCTTAAATAACGGTTCGTTATTCGGTCTGATAGGTACGTTAACTCCACTTTTAGATGCCCAAGAAATTACTTGATGGTGAAGAGGAAGATAAGAAATATCATCTTTCACAATTTTCCAAGCATTAGCAATTGCTGCATTCCTTTTATCTAAATCAACTTCACCTTCCATAACTCTTATAGCAGCATCTACTTCTGAGTTACTAAAGTTAACTTTATTCCAACTAGCACCAGTTTCATATAAGTAATGAAATACGTAGTGACTATCTAGAGTAGGAACACCCCAACCAAGCATATAGAAATCACCCTGATCATCTTTTAGCTCTTTAAAGTGCTTACTTTTAGTTTGGGCAAACAAGTTTACGTTAACACCAATTTTACCAAACATACCAACAACAGCTGTACAAATTGCTTCATCATTTACATACCTGTCATTAGGGCATCTCAACTCAACATCAAAACCATTTGGATATCCTGCGTCAGCTAATAGTTTTTTGGCTGCATCAACATCATAAGGTAATCTTTTATCAAGATCTTTGGTGTAACCATTTACACCTGGAAAAGTTATAATTCCTGCTGGTTCACTTAAACCTCTCATAACTTTTTTCTTGATCGCTTCAATATCAATTGCTTGATAAAGAGCTTGTCTTACCTCTTTTTTCTTAAATGGATTATCCCCTGTATTACCAGATCTTAACTGGTCAGCAGCTTGATCCATTCCTAAGAAAATTGTACGCATTTGTGCTGTACTTTCAACTTTATGTGCAGATGAAGAACCAATTCGAGCTAAATCTTGAACTGGAGCATCAGTAACTATATCAATTTCTCCAGATAATAATGCTGCAACTCTAGTTGCTGCATTTTTAATTGGCATTAATTCAATTTGAGTTACTTTTTTGTCTTTCATCTCACCCCACCAGTGTTTATTTCTTTTGAACACTGTTTTAGTATTAGGCTCTCTTAAAGTAATTTTAAAAGGTCCTGTTCCTAAAGCATTAGTTGCTGAAAAAGTTTCTTGTCCAGCATCCCAGTTTTGAGGAGAAATGGCAAAATTCTTTTCAGACCATGCTTTTGACATTATAAAAATGTTTGAAAGTTGATTTAAAAGAATTGGATTAGGTTTGCTTGTTGTAATTTTAACTGCGTAATCACCAACAGCTTCAACACCTGAAATTGTACTAATATATTCTTTAAAATCAGATGTTCTTTGCTTAGCTCTTAAAATACTGAACACAACATCATCAGAAGTCATAGCAGAACCGTCTGAAAATTTAACATCTTCTCTTAATGTAAAAATCCAAGTGTTAGGATCGGTTGTTTTCCATTTAGTAGCCAAAGCTGGTTGAATTTTCATATCTACAGCTCTTTCAACTAAAGCTTCGTATATTTGTCTTGAGACTTGAGTTGTTGGACCTTCATTTTGTGCATGTGGATCTAGTGTAAGACTATCTCCTTGCATTGACCATTTAATAGTTTTAGCCCACGCTGAAGAAAATCCAAATACTAGAACTACAGATAGTAGAACTCTTATAAAATTTTTGATTTTCATTATTATCCTCTTTTTTAAATTTATTTAAAAAAGTATAGGTGAAATAATAAAATTATTATAGATAAAATTTTATACTAAAAAATTAACTTTTATCGCTATCTACTAATTTTTTCTTACTAATCCATGGCATCATAGCTCTTAATTCTGCACCAACTTTTTCAACTGAGTGCTCAGCTAATTTTGCTCTAGTTGCAAGAAAGTTTTTTTGACCATTTTTACATTCGTCCATCCACTCTTTAGTGAATTTTCCTGATTGAATATCAGCTAAAACTTCTTTCATTCTCTTTTTAGTTTCTTCTTTATTTACAATTCTAGGTCCTGATACATATTCGCCATACTCAGCAGTATTAGAAATAGAATAGTTCATGTTTGCAATTCCACCTTCATAAATTAAATCAACAATTAATTTAACTTCATGAACAGTTTCAAAATAAGCCATCTCTGGTTCATAACCTGCTTCAGTTAAAGTTTCGTAACCATTTTTAATCAACTCAACTAAGCCACCACATAAAACAGTTTGCTCTCCAAATAAATCTGTTTCAACTTCATCTTTAAATGTAGTCTCAATAATTCCAGATCTTCCCCCACCTACTGCTGATGCATATGACAAAGCTAGATCTCTAGCTTTGCCTGAGCCATCTTGGTGAACTGCAAACAAACATGGAACTCCACCACCTTTTTCATATTCACTTCTAACTAAATGACCAGGTCCTTTTGGAGCAACCATAAATACATCCAAGTCTTTCCTTGCTTTAATTAAATCATAGTGAACATTTAATCCGTGGGCAAATGCAATACTTGTTCCCTCTCTTACTCTTTGTTCTATATGATTTTTATAAATTTCAGCTTGTAATTCATCTGGTGTTAAAATCATTACTACATCTGCCCAAGCAGCTGCATCAGATAAATTCATCACTTTTAAACCTTTTGACTCTGCTTTTGCAACACTTGATGATCCTTCTCTCAAAGCAACAACTATTTCTTTAACTCCACTATCTTTTAAATTTAAAGCATGAGCATGTCCTTGGCTACCATAACCAAAAATTGCAATTTTTTTTCCTTTAATCAGTTCAACGTCTGCATCTTTTTCATAAAACATTTTCATTTTTTTTCTCCTTAATTAATTAGTTAAATATTTCAGCGCCTCTAGTCATTGCAACCGCTCCAGTTCTTGAGACACTTATAAGACCGTGCGATTTTAAATTTTTTGCCATTTTATCTATTTCTCTTCTTAGAGCTGTAATTTGAATTACAGCAGATTTATTTGTTTGATCTAATATAACTGGATTGAAATTTTTACAAGCATTTAAAGCTTTTTTAATTTTTGCTGAATTTCCTAATACTTTAAATAACGCCATTTCTTTAAAAATTACATTTTTATCTTCTCTTTTAAAGTTACCTACTTTGTGTACCGGAACTAGTTTTTTAAGTTGTAAAACAATTTGTTCAATTACTTCTGGGGTTCCTGTTGTTACAATAGTAATTCTTGAAAGATTATTTTTTTGATCAACTTCTGCTACTGCAAGAGACTCAATATTATATCCTCTTCCAGAAAAAAGACCTACCACCCTAGATAAAACACTTGCTTCATTATCTACCCATACAACAATTATATGAGTTTCTAATTTACTAACTTTAGTTGGAGTGCTGTATGCTGATTTAGATTTTGGCATTTAGACTAACGCTTTTCCCTTACCAGTAATTTTATTCTCCTCTTGGTCTTTTGGACCTAATAACATTTGATTATGAGGTTTTCCTGATGGAATCATTGGAAAACAGTTCTCTGCTTGATCGACATGACAATCAAAAATAACTGGCTTATCAATATTAATCATTTCCTCAATTTTTTTGTCTAATTCATCAGGATGTTCAGCTCTAATACCAACACATCCATATGCCTCAGCTAATTTTACAAAATCAGGTAAAGCCTCTGAATAACTCTCAGAATAATTTTTTTCATGGAGTAGTTCCTGCCACTGCCTAACCATTCCCATATATTGATTATTTAAAATGAAAATTTTTATGGGTAAATTGTATTGAATTGCAGTTGATATTTCCTGCATAGTCATCAAAATTGATGCTTCACCAGCAACATCAACAACTAATTTCTTAGGATTTGCAACTTGGACACCAATTGCAGCTGGTAATCCATATCCCATGGTACCCAAACCACCTGACGTCATCCATCTATTGGGTTTATTGAATTTATAGTGTTGTGCCGCCCACATTTGGTGTTGACCAACCTCTGTAGTAATAAAGGTATCTTGATTTTTTGTTAATTCATAAAGTCTTTGTACTGCATGCTGTGGTTTAATTATTTTATCACTATTAATAAAGTTTAGAGATTGTTTGGTTCTCCACTTTTGAATTTGTTGCCACCATTTTGAGATTTTTTGTTTATTTGATTTTTCTAAATTTAAATTTTTCTTCTTTAAAGTTTTTGTTGTTGATTTAATAACATCAGCTACATCTCCAACAATTGCTAAATCTACTTTAATAATTTTATTAATAGATGAAGGATCGATATCAATATGTACTTTTTTTGATTTAGGAGAAAATTCATCAATTTTACCAGTTATACGATCATCAAATCTTGCACCAATATTAATTAGTAAATCACAATCGTGCATTGCATTGTTAGCTTCATAAGTTCCATGCATTCCAAGCATACCTAAAAATTGATTATCCTCACCAGGATACGAGCCAAGCCCTTGAAGAGTTGAGGTAATTGGAAAACCAGTTAACGCAACCAATTCTCTTAAAAGTTCACTTGCTTTTGGTCCAGAGTTTACAACTCCACCTCCTGTGTAAAAAACTGGTTTTGAGGCTTTATTCATTAACTCAATTAATTGATCAATATCTTTTTGATTAAATCTATTTTTATTTTTAATTTCTATTTTCTTTTCTTTATTAAGAGAAACATATTTTGTTTTTGCAAATTGAATATCTTTTGGAATATCAACTAATACAGGCCCAGGTCTTCCAGTAGTTGCAACTTCAAATGCTTCATGCATTATTCTTTGAAGATCTTTGATATCTTTTACTAACCAATTATGTTTTGTGCATGGTCTTGTAATCCCGGTTGTATCACATTCTTGAAAAGCATCTGTTCCAATTAAATGAGTTGGAACCTGTCCTGAGATACAAACTAATGGTACCGAGTCCATGTAGGCATCTGTTAATGCAGTAACAACATTTGTTGCACCTGGTCCTGATGTAACTAAAACAACACCTGGCTTGCCAGATGATCTTGCATAACCTTCCGCTGCATGACCTGCTCCTTGTTCGTGCCTTACTAAAATATGTTTAATTGATGTATGGTTTTTTAATTCGTCATAAATTGGAAGAACTGCTCCTCCCGGATAACCAAAAATATGATTTACCTTCTGCTCTTCAAGGCACTTAAATACGATTTCTGCTCCAGTATATAATTTTGGCATTTCGCAATCTAGCTGAAGTTGTACTGATTGGTCAAGTTTTAGAATGAATTATTTAATTTTTTTTAAAAATTTATTTAAGTCCTGTGGCGGTAATTTTAACCAACT
>JAOHFB010000015.1 GCA_028097785.1 Candidatus Pelagibacter sp.
GTTGGTGAAACTATTCCAGTATTATTAGAAAAAATTGAAGATAAACATGGTGAAGTGCTAGTTTCTGCTAGCAAAGCTCAAAAAATTAAAGGTTGGGACAAGCTTGTTGAAGCTTACGAAAAAAATGAACCAATCATGGGTAAAATTACTTCAAAATGTAAAGGTGGATGTATCGTTGAACACATCGATACTGGCTCTCTTATGTTTTTACCTGGATCACAAATTAGTGACAAACCATTAAAAGATATTAGTCACTTAATGAATGAACCTCAAAAATTTGCTCTAATAAAACTAGATAAAGTTAGAGGTAATGCTTGTGTTTCAAGAAGAGAAATAATTTCATCATTTAAAAAAGAAGATAAAGCAAAAATTATCGAAAAATATAAAGTTGGAGATATCATCAAAGGTGCTGAGGTCAAAGGGTATAGTTCTTTTGGATGTTTCTTTAATGTTAATGGTGAGCTAGATGTGTTAGTTCATTTACAAGAAATTTCTTATTCAAGGGTTAATCATCCAGATGAAGTTTTTAACATCGGTGAAAAACATGATTTAAAAGTAATCACAGTAGATAAAGAAAAGCTACAAGTTGGCTGTTCTGTAAAACAACTATCTCCAGATCCTTTTGAACATATCGAAAACTATGAATTAAATAAAATTTATAAAGTTAAAGTTGTAAAACTAATGGACTTTGGTGCTTTCTGTGAACTAGAGCCAGGACTTACTACTTTACTTCACTCAAGTGAACTAAGTTGGACTAAGAAAAATATTTCAGCTAAGAAAATGTTTAAAGTTGGAGATGAGATTGATTGTATAATTACTGAAATTGATAAAGATAAAAGACGTGTTGCAATTTCACATAGATTAACTCAAGACAATCCTTTTGAAACTTTTGAAACAAAATATCCTGTTGGAACAATTGTTGAAGGTGAAGTGGTAAATAAAAATGAATACTCACTATTTGTTAAAGTTGAAGACTTAGATGTAGATGCATTTTTACACTGCAATGATTTAACTTATCTAAACAATGGTGAACAAGAGTTAGAGAAGTACAAAAAAGGTGATAAGATTAAAGTTAAAGTGCTTGAAGTAAAAGCTTCAGAGCAAAAAATTAGAGTTGGTTTAAGACAAACTCAAACAGATCCTTTTGACTGGTTTAAAGATAAGTCTAAAAACCAAACAATTACGGTTAAAGTAATATCTACAGACAACAAAGGTTTAACAGTTAGACCTGAAGGTTGTGAAATGGATTTTCAAATTAAAAAATCAGCAATCGCAATTAATGCAGCTGATGCTAGACCAAGCAGATGGACAGGTGGAGAAAAACTTGACTGTGCAATAGCTGATCTTGATTTAGATAAGAGAAAAGCAACTTTAAGTATTAAATTATTGGAAGAAATTGAGAAAAAAGAAGCTCTAGATAAATATGGATCTGAAGGTTCAGGTAAAAACTTACCGTTCTCATCTCTTTCTGAAGATTTAAAGAAAAAAGAAGAAGATAAAGAGTAAACAGAAGATTTAAATTGGCTATTGTAAAATCAAAGCTTTTAAAACAACTCTCCGAAAACTATCCCAATTTTCTAAAAAAAGACCTCGAAAAGTTTACCAACATAATTTTAAACGAAATTAAACGTGCCCTTAAAAGAGGTGACCGTGTTGAACTTAGAGGTTTTGGAGTTTTTTCAACCAATATCCAGAAAGCAAGGATCAGCAGAAACCCTAAAACAGGCGAAAAGGTAAATACACCAGAAAAGAAAACAATTCACTTTAAAATGTCAAAAGATTTGTTTAAAAAATTAAACGATGAAACATAAAAACATTTTTGTTGCTTGTGATACTTCTAATTTAAGTGAAATAAAAAAAATTATAAAACAAACTCAGACAAATAAACTTAAAGTTACCCCTAAATTTGGCTTGCAATTTTTTTACTCTAAAAATGGAAGAAAGTTTTTAGAAAATTTTAAAAAAGACTTTTGGCTTGATTTAAAAATTAACGATATTCCACAGACCGCTTTATCAGCAGTAGATAGTTTAAAAGATTTAAAAAGATGTAAATATATAACTGTTCATGCAAATGGAGGTCTTGAGATGTTAAGGGCCATTAAAAAGAAAGCTAAATCAATTAATAAAGATTTAAAAGTTCTTGGGGTTACTATTTTAACAAGTCTGAATAAAAAATCACTTAAAGAAATTGGACACACAAAATCTGTTGAACAATTAGTATTAAAACAAGCTGGATTGATTAAAAAATCAGGTTGCGATGGTATTGTTTGCTCTGCACAAGAAGCAAAAATGGTTAGAAAAAAATATAAAAACTTATTTATTGTCACCCCTGGAATAAGATTGCCTGGAGATAGTGCGAACGATCAATCAAGAGTAATGACTCCTAACGATGCTTTTAAAAATAAAGTCTCTGGAATAGTAATGGGAAGATCATTAATTAAAGGAAATATCAAAAATAATACTCAAAGATTAATTGACCACTTAAATAAATGATTAAGGGCTCTAAAATCTGTGGGATTTCAGATCTTGATACTCTTAATTTTATAATCAATCATCCCTATCCACCTCAATTTATTGGCTTCATTTGTAACTATAAAAAAAGCTCAAGATATGTTGAGGTAGAACAGTTAAATGAATTATTAAATTTAGATAAAAAAAAATCTAATTTTGTTGCAGTGCTTGTAAAACCAGATGAAACTATTTTAGAACAAATTAAACATCTGCCTTTTGATTATTATCAAATTTATGACTGCACCCCTGATGAAATAAAAGAAATTAAGCAAAAATATAATAAGAAAATCATTACTGCTCTAACTATAAAAGATGAGACTGACGTTGAAAAATATCAATTATTTTCTGAGGTGACTGATATTTATTTATTTGATAGCAAAGGTTACGAAAAAAGTATGGCCTTTGACCACTCACTTATTGAAAAAATAAAGATCAATAAACCATTAATGATAGCAGGAAATATTCAGGTAAATGATAATCTTGATAATTATAAAAAAATAGCAGATATTATAGATATATCTGGGGGTCTTGAGACTTCTGGGATAAAAGATAAATCCAAAATAGATATATTTTTAAACAAGGTAGAACAGGTAAAAAATGAAACTTAAAAAAGGAATTCCTTTAATTGATCAGCATAACCAATATGGCTTTTGGGGCGGTAAATTTGGAGGAAGCTTTATTCCTGAGACATTAAAAAAACCTGTAGAGGATTTAACAAACGAATTTAAAAAACTTAGAAAAGATAAAAAATTTTTAAAAAAAAGAGATTTTTATTTCAAAAACTATATTGGAACCCCTACTTCATTTGTAAAACTAGATAATCTAACTAATCATTTAGGTGGTGCTCAGATTTGGGCTAAGGTTGTCTCTGAGGCTAATGGAGGTGCACATAAAATATATAATGCAACTGTTCATGCGCTTATCTGTAAAGCAATGGGTAAGAAATATATCGTAGGCGATACTGGGGCCGGTTATGCAGGAAAAATGCTAAGTATGGCTGCTAAAAAATTTGGCCTTAAATGTAAGATATTTATGGGTGCAAAAGATATTAAAAGACAAAAGCCTAATTGTGATGCAATGAGAAAAAATGGAGCCGAAATAGTTCCAGTTTATTCAGGTAGTCAAACACTAGTAGATGCCGTGAGTGAATGCATGAGATACTGGGTGTCTAATTGTGATAACACTCATATGTGTGTTGGAAGCACTGTAGGACCTAATATATTTGTTAAAATTTGTGGTTGGAGTACCGCACAAATCTCTAGAGAATTAAAAGTGCAATTAAAATCAGAATTTAAAAAAATTCCAAATAAAATCAAACTAATTAACTGCGTTGGTGGAGGAAGTTCTGCTTATGGTTTTTGGAGTGAATTTATTGATTACGATAGAAAGCAAATTGAATTAATTGGTGTTGAAGCTGGTGGACCTAAAAAATCAAAACTTCATGCAGCACCATTAAGTCGAAATGCTAAAATTGGAATTTTACATGGAGCAGCGTCTTATCTTTGTCAAAATAGTGAAGGACAAATCAATGATACAGAGTCGATTAGTGCTGGATTAGATTATCCAGGTGTTAGCCCTATTCATTGTTTTTTAAAAGATACTAAAAGAGCAAGGTATACTTATGCGACGGATGAGGATGCTCTTACTGCACATGTAATGGTTACAAAATATGAAAATTTAAATCCAAGTTTAGAACCTAGCCATGCATTTGCAGAAGCTATTAAAATTGCACCTAAATTGAGCAAAGACACAATCATCATTGTTAATTCATGTGGGGATGCAAAAAAAGATCGAGATATTTTAAGAGAAAGATTAGGTAAAAGATAATGGCCTCTTTATTAAGTCAAGCATTTCAAAATGCAAAAAGTGAAAATAGACCTGCCCTACTTACTTATACTGTTGCAGGAGATAACACTAAAAAGAAGTCACTAGAAATACTTAAATCAATTTCTAATTATGCAGACATCTGTGAACTAGGATTTCCTCACAACACTCCCATTGCAGATGGAGGCCAAATTCAAACTAGTGCATATAGAGCAATTAAAAATGGAATTAAAATCAATGATGTTTTTTCAATAGCAAACGATTTTAAAAAATCAAAAAAAACTAAACCAATTATTTTGATGGGTTATTACAATATGATCTTTCAATATAATGAAAATAAATTTTTAGATAAATGTAAAAAAGTTAAAGTTGATGGTTTAATAGTGGTAGATCTTCCTTATCCTGAAAATAAAAAATTTGCAGCTAAATGTAAAAAAAGAGGAGTTAACTTTATTCAATTAGTTTCTCCAACCACATCTTCTGTAAGATTAAAAAAAATTATCAAAGACTCTCATGATATGGTCTATTACATTAGTATGCTATCAACTACTGGAGGAAAACTAAAAGTTTCTCCTAAAAAAATACTTGAAAGATACAGCAAAATTAAAAATCACAATAAATCTAAAAATGTTGTCATCGGATTTGGAATTACAGAAAAAACTATAAAATCACTTAAAAAAGCTGATGGATTAGTAGTTGGAAGTGCAATTTGCAAAGAAATTTCAAACTCTATTAAAAAGAGACAAAATCCTGTCACAAATGTTACTAATATTGTGAAGAGATTAAAAAATAAAATTAAATGAATTGGATTACCAAAATAATAAAAGCTGGGGAAAAGATAAAAACTGCTTTTCATGAACGAGCTACAAAAGAAGATATCGCAAAAAGTGATTGGACCAGTTGTTGTAGAGGCCCCATTCTTAAAAAAGATTTAGAGCAAAACTTATGGGTTTGCCCAGATTGTAATAAGCATCATCGAATTAAACCAAGCCAAAGATTTGATATTTTATTTGGTAAAAATAATTATGAAGTATTTAAGACCCCAATTCCAAAAGATGATCCATTAAATTGGACAGACTCTAAATCTTACAAAGACAGATTAAAAGCTGCTCGTAAAAAGACGGGTATGGAATGTGGAATGATGGTTGCATGTGGGTCTATTAATAACATCAAGATTACCGCAGTTGCATCTGACTTTGATTTTCTAGGAGCTTCAATGGCTGCTGCTGAAGGAGAAGCTTTTTTATATGGAATTCAGCATGCAATAGAAAACAGAACTCCTTTTTTATGTATAAGTGCTGGGGGCGGAATGAGAATGATGGAAAGTTTAATTTCACTCTCTCAAATGACTAGAACAACCCTTGCAATCAATGAATTAAAGAAAAATGGTTTACCTTATCTAGTTTGCATTACGGATCCAACAGCGGGTGGTATTACTGCTTCTTATGCAATGTTAGGAGATATTCATATCGCTGAACCTGGTGCACTAATTGCATTCGCTGGTGCTAGAGTTATTCAAGGAACAGTTAAAGAAGAATTGCCTGAAGGATTTCAGAAAAGTGAATATGTGGAAAAAACAGGTTTTGTTGATTTAATTGTTGAGCGTAAAGATCTTGCATCCAAAATAGGAACTTTATTATCAATATTGTTAAAGCAAAATTCTGTTATAAGTTCTGAGCAAAATGAAACTTCAGAAAATAGTCAGTCGCTTACAAGAGCTGCATCCTAAAGAAATAGATCTTAGTTTAGATCGTATTCAAAATCTCTGTCAAAGATTAGGTAATCCTCAAGATAAACTTAGAGCAATTTCAATTGTAGGAACCAATGGAAAGTATTCAACCATTCAAGCAATGTTTGCTATTTTAAAAGAAGCAAATATTAAATGTAATATTTACACAAGCCCTCATATCAAAAGTATTAATGAACGTTTTGTTTTTAATAATGAAGAGCTTAATGATGAAGAGCTCGCAAGTTTATTTGAAGAAATTGAAAGTGCTAACAATAATGAGCCTATTACTTTTTTTGAGATATTAACTGCAGCTTACTTTTTAAAAGCTTCTCAATATCCAGATAATATCAATCTAATAGAAACTGGCTTATTTCATAGGTTTGACGCGACTAATATCCTTAAAACTAATCTAGCAAGTATTGTAACTTCTATTGGCCTCGATCATTTAGATTGGCTACCTAAAAATGAACAAACTGTTGAAAAAATTATTTATGAAAAAACTTCAACTCTTTTAAATTCAAATATTATAGTTGCAAAACAAAGTTCTAAAGAAATTACAGATAGTATTAAAAAAACAATATCAAATAATAGTTCAAACAAATTTTTTCATAATGAAAATTATAGTTTTACAATGAAAGAAAATGATTTCTTTTATTATGAAGATCAATTGGGTGGAATAAAATTGCCAATGCCTAATGTTAAAGGTCAATTTCAATTAGAAAATATCTCTACAGCTATTGCAACGTTAAGAACTATAAAAGATTTTGATTTAAAAGATGAAAATATCAAACATGGAATTACAAAAATAAACAGTATTGCAAGATTACAGGAAATTAAATCAGGTAAACTTAAAGAGCTTGCAAAAGATCATCAACTTTTTGTTGATGGCTCACATAATCCTTTAGGCGCAAAAGTATTAAATGAATATCTAGAAAGTTTAAATTGTAATAAACACATCATCTTAGGAATGATGGCTAATAAAGATCATAATGAATACATGAGTTACTTTAAAGATGTTAAAACCTTGACCACTATAGATATCCCCAATCAACCAAACTCCATTAAAGGAAAAGAGCTTAAAGATAAGCTAAATAGCTTCAAAAATATCAATTACCAAGAAAGTATACAGGATGCTATCAGGTCAATTCCAGTCAAGGAAAACGATATTGTCCTAATTACTGGATCTTTATATCTTGCTGGGGAAGTATTGAATTTAAATTAGATATTTTTATCTAAAAATTCTTTCATGTGGCTTTCAGGAACTCCACCAACTTTTCTATCTACTTCAACACCTTTTTTGTAGATAATAACTGTCGGCACACCTCTAATTCCTGCAGCACTTCCAGTATTAATCCCACCGTCTTCGATGTCAGCGTAATAGAAACCAGCTTTATCTTTATATTCGTCTGAAAGCTTAGTCATTACCGGAATAAGAGCTTTACAGGGTCCACACCAAGCAGCTGAGAACTGGATAACTGAAATATCTTCGTTTTTTATTTTACTATCAAAATCTTCGTCTTTAAAATCATTAAGCATATATCTGATATAATTGATTCAATTTATTATTCAATGGGCAAAAACTGACTTTTTTTGATTTATTAAATTATGCGTCTGAATACTTTTGCTCTAAATTCATCACATAATCATTAATTCCATCTAGAAATTTAAGCTTTTCATCGACAGTTTTGAACGAAAACATCTTATCTTCATTTTCTCTAATCTCATCACACTCTGAATAAAAAGCAGAAACGGTCCACCATTTCTCCTTGTTAGTACTCAAAATTCTTGAAGCTATTCGACGTTTAATTTTTTTGTGAACTTCTTTTGGTAAAATTTCAGGAGCTTCATTAAATATTAGACCATGGCCAAATGTAACTAGCCTTTCATCTTCAAATTTATCTAATAAAGCAAACTTTTCTTTCCAATCACCTGTATGAAATTTAGGAAATAAAGCTTGATCTTTAGCAGAGGTAAATCCTCCAGAATAAATAGATTCTTCTGGCTCAATATCCTCTTGTGAAGCAGTTTCCATTTTTTCTTCAGCAGCTTCTCTTAAAATATTACAAACATTTTGTGAAAACTTTTCATTTGATTTAACTAATTCAGCTCTTTTTTTAATCAAATTAGGATCAAGTTTGCTATATGGCTCAACTTTCATACCAAAACTTTGATCTAAAATTATTGGAGCTTTGTTTGATCTAATAGTTCTTAAAAACTTAGGAGATTTTTTCATCTCTTTTTTTAAATCTTCATAATTTAATTTTTGAACAGCCTCAACATCAATTCTAAGATCTACCGCTTGACCCCATTTATAAACTGGGTGCATACAAGCATTAGGATGTAATGGAGCGCATAAGTATAATCGACTTGTTCCATAAAAATATTCATTTAGAGTAAATATTTTTTCTTGCTTAACCATGTTCTCAACAATAACTTTACTACTTGTTTTAAAATATTCTTGCCAGAGCGTAGGTTGTTTTTGTTTAATTAAATCTAAAACCTTAACAGTCAATTCAGTATCAAATAATGCTGAGTGAGCCCCAGCAGACTCAAATCCATTTAATCTTGCTAAAGACTCTAGTTTCATTGATTTATTTCCTTTAGGATTTAATTCTGTCTTTAAAACATCATCATCGATTGCAAATGCTGCTCTCACTATATTTAAAGCATCATGACGAACATTACCCTCGGTATTTGTCAAATAAGGTTTTCTTAAAGATTTAAAAAATTCTTTTCTAATTACTTCATCATCAAAATTTATACTTGAATAACCTAGAAAAGTTGCAGGTGACCATTCTCTAAATTTTTGTTCCACCTGAGTTAACATTTCATAATGACTCAGATTACCTTTGGTTAATAAATCGACATTTGATTTATTAATACAAAGTGCAGTAGCAGATGGCACTCTGTCCTGTGGCAGCCTACATCTTGCTTGAAAACGTTCTTTTTCTTTGAAGTTTTCATCAAGCAAAATACCACCTATTTCAATAATAGTTGCCCAATCTGTTTGTGCTGAATCTGTTTCAATATCCCAAACTACGTAATTCAATTTGCTCTCCTTTGTGCATAAAATTGTTCAACTTTTTCTAAAAATTGTTTTTGATAATCTTTAAGTCTGTCACCCTCAATTAAAAACCTTTGAAACATATTGTCTTTTGTACAAAGCAATATGACTGCTTGAGTAATATTAGATCCATGTACAGTATTATGTGCTAAAGCATACGCTGCACATTGCAAATAATAATCATCAATCCATTCATCTTTTTTAGGCTTATTACTCTGTTTAAAATCAATAATGGTCTCTTTATTCTCATAAACACCTACACAGTCAGCAGCTCCTGCATATTTTCCTGGATAATATAAAGTTGCTTCACAGCCCCAAATCTCATCTAGTTTATTCCTTAGTCCGTTATCAATAATCTGGTCTGCCATCATCCGCTCTTTAGTATTGTCTCCTAATAAATCTAAATTTAATTTACCAAGTAAAAATTTTTCTAAATATTCGTGCATTGAGCTTCCTCTACTGCTTGCTTCACGTGTGATAATTTCAGCTTGTTTATGGCCTACTCTTTGTTTCCAAGCTTGAAGAGAAGCTTTTTTTTCCTCAGATTCAGTTGCTTTTAAAATTGTTGTCACTGAAGGTAATCGTTCTTCATTTACAGAATAATGTCTAGAGCCATCAACTATTGATCTTGTAGATTTTGGATAGATATATTTATTATTCCACTGCATGTGATTTCTTATATTCTTTATTGGAGAAAAATAGAAATTAATTTTTTGCTTGTTTTGAGTGATCAACAAATTTTTCTACATTTTCAGTTTGAACAGCTTTTTCAAGTTGTTCAGGATCTTTAATACTTTCAAGAGTTCTAGTAATTGATCTAGCATCTGTTCCAAACTTATCAACTACAGACATAGCTTCTTCCAATTTCTTTCTAAGAGAAATTATATTTTCAAAGTGCTTTCCAAATCTTGAACTAATTGTTTTTAAGTGATTATAAATTTCTGTTGCTCCTTTTTGAACTTTTAATGATTGAAAGCCCATATGCAAAGATTGCAAGTAAGCAGAAAGTGTATTTGGACCACAGATTACAACTTTATGTTTTTTCATTAATTCTTGGGTTAATAACTCTTTAGTGCTTGGGTCTTGGTATTCAGTTAATTCTTTATATAAACTTTCAGTTGGTGCATAAACAATTGCAAAATCTGTAGTTTTTGGTGGAACAATATATTTCTCGTTAACGCTTTTAGCCTTAGCTTTAAAAGCAGTCGCTAATTTTGCTCTAGCATCAGCAACAGCTCTTTTGTCATCCGCGTCATAACCATCGGTAATTGCTTTAAATTTTTCAACTGGAAAATGACTATCAACCGGAACTAAAACATCCCCTTGAAGCCTAATTGCAAACTCGACATTCTCACTTGTGTCCTCTTTCATCTTAACATTGGTCATGAATTGAGAGGCAGGTAATAAATCTTTAATCAATGCATCTAAGCTAAATTCTGCAAGGGTTCCATATTTTTTAACTCCGGCTAAAATTTTGGTGATCCCCTCTTGGCTTTGATTTAATAATTGAACTTGTTGGTTAAAGTTTCCAACCTTTTCATCCACTTTAGTTAAAGCTTCTGTCATATCTTTGGTTACCCCAGTAGATAGGTTATTAAATGAGGTCGACATTGATCCTAGTGACGTATTAATGGTATTATTAAGAGTATCTTTTAAATTCTGTATCTCAGTCTTTAAATTAGCTATTTCTTCAAATTCTTTATTTTCATTTTCATCTTTGGGCTTAGATCTTAAATTTAAATAAAGAATTGATGAAGCAATTCCAACTAATAAAACTAATAAAACAATTAAGATTATATCCATGATTCTAATAATTTATTTTATAGTAAAAATATGATTAATATATTTAATTATTTAAAACTTATTTAATGGAATTATTCTTAATATTAAAAATTATATTTATAATAGGGGTAGTAATTGCACTTTATGCAGTTGCTAGAAACCTTGATATTATTAAGATTATTTTAATCTACTGGAAAGATTTAATTCTTAGAAAGTAATTTAATCAGTTTTTTAACTTCTGGTTTTTTTACAGATGATCTTGATATCATCATACACGCCTCTGATTTTAATATTTCGCCATCCTTTAAAATACGAAGATTGTTAGCTTTTAAAGTCTCACCGGTTGACGTTATATCCGTGATAATTTCACTTGATCCAGTAAAAGGATAAGCCTCTGTCGCCCCTAAACTTCCAACTAATTTAAATTGAGTAACTCCTTTTGAAAATAAAAACTCTCTAGTCAAATTTGGATATTTGGTTGCAACTCTTAATCTTTTCTTTTTCTTGTCTTTAAATTCAAATGCGATTTCCTCTAAATCTGCAACCGTTTGAACATCAATCCATGGATCAGGAATTGCAACAACTAATGTTGCTTTTCCAAAATCATATCTTTTAGTTACATTGATTTTATTTTGAATATTTACTTCACTTTCTTTTAATAAATCATATCCTGAAAAACCAAGATCTAATGAACCATCTCCTAATCTTTCAACTATCTCTCTTGCATGTAGATATAAAACTTTAACATTTTTTAATTGTTTTATGGATCCCAATAAATCTCTCTCTCCACGCTCTGAAACTAGATTTAATTTATTTTTTTTGAATATTTTTAAAATATCTTTTCGAAGTCTACCTTTACTAGGAATACCAATATTAATTATATTTTTGCTCATTAGTAATTTAAATTTAAGGCAGCTCCAACTGCAGCTACTTGATTTTTAGCACCAAGATCTGAAATTAATTTATCGTATCTTCCACCATTAATTATGTTTCTATTTTTTGATTTAGAATTGATATCAATTTTAAATACCATGCCTGTGTAATATTCTAACTGTCTTCCAAATGAAGCAGAGAACACAACATTTAATTTTGAGATTTTATTTTCAGAGACTGGAAAATATTTTTGATCAACTACTAGATTAATCTTATTCTTTTTAAAAAACTTATTAAGTTCACTTGCAGCTTTATTAATTGGACATTTAATTTTTAAAAACTCTTTAATAATCTTTGATACATTTTCACCTTTTTTTGTGCCTCTTGGGTCCCTAATTTTGTTATCAAATCTTTTTAAAATTTCATCAATTGACCTTCCTGCAATAACTTTGGATAGATCTTCTTTTAACATTTTAAAATATCGTTTCTTATCAATCTCAACAATAGTCGGATCCACATCTGAATTGGTTTCTAATCTTTTCAAAAGATCATTAAAATATTTCTCCCTCCAAAAATGTCTTGATAATCTTAACTTCCAACGTTTTGGGATATCTAGTTTTGAAATTAACAAATTAAAGATTTCAACATTGCCAATTGTAAGTGTGCCTGATGAGTATTTAATATTTTGAAGTGATTTTAAGGAAGTATTGATAATTTCTTTGTCATCATTCTTTTCATCTTTAGATCCAATAATCTCAAACCCAACTTGGTCTCTAATTATCGAGTCTTTTTTATTTTGTGACTTACGATAAGCCTGACCACTATAAAAAATCTTCTCTTTTCCTCTTAAATTATTTTCTAAATACCTAAGGCATGATGCAATAGTCAAATCTGGTCTAAGGCAAAGCTCACTTCCGTTTTGATCAATAAAAGAAAATATAAATTTTCTAAAATTTTCACCCGATCTTTGAACAATATGATTAGCCTCAATTACTGAAGGTAAATCAATATACTTAAATCCTTTAGACTTTACTGATCTAAGGATATTTTCAGATAAGTTTTTTGACTTCATTAATTAAATCAGCTTTTGGAATTATTTGATTATTTTCACCCTTAACACCTTTGAGGTTTTTAATAGTGACCGTGTTATCTTTAAACTCATTTTCTCCACAAATGATTGCAACTGGTAATTCACGTTTATTTGCAAAGGTTAATTGTTTACCTAGGTTTTTTTTGCTATCTAAAAAAATTTCAGCATTAATATTATTATCTCTTAGCTGATCCACTAATTCATAATAATTTTTTAAGTATTTTTCATCCATTACACAAACTAGAACTGGTTTTTGATCTTGAAGTTTAATTTGATCTAATTGCATTAAAGCAAACAATAATCTGTCTACACCAAAACTTATTCCTGTTCCTGGAATATCAACTCCTCTAAATCTTGATATCAATTTTGCATAAGCTCCCCCTGAACATATGCTTCCAATATCTACTTCTTTTCCTTTGTTATTTGTGACTTTGAAATTTAAATTAGTCTCTACAATAAAGTCAGAATAATAAGCAAGGCCTCTTACAATTGTAAAATTAGTCTTAACTTGATCTAAATTTGATCCATATCCAAGTACTTCAAATACATTTTCTAACTCACTTATTCCTTCTTGAGATAATGGATTTTTTAAAGTTTGTTTTAATTCTTTTAAATCTTTTATTTTTAAAAAATTTAATATTTGTGCTGCTTGATCATCAGATAACTCAGCTCCTTTAGTAATAGCACCACTCTGATCTTTTCTTTCTTTTTTAAGTAAATCTTCAACTCCCTTTAGGCCAAACCCTGGTTTATCTAATTTGTCGATTGCTCTGATAACTTTTATTTGTTTTTCTTCAGAAATTTTTAATTCATCAATTAAACCTTGAACAATTTTTCTATTACTCACATTGATTATAAATTGATCTTTCTTTAATCCACAATCTGATAATGTGTTTGATATTAAATTACAAAGTTCTGCATTAGCTTGAGCAGGATTAACATTTCCAACAATATCAAAGTCGGCTTGCATAAATTCTCTATAACGACCATTTCCAGCTTTTTCGTTACGAAATACATTTTGGATTTGATACCGCTTAAAAATAGATGGCAGTTCTTGATTGTTTTGAGCTACAAATCTTGCAAGTGGGCTTGATAAATCATATCTAAGCGTAATACTTTTTTCACCATCTTGGAACGAGAATACATCAGACATAGGGTTACTATCGTCCTCTGCTAGAAAAGATCCTATGTTTTCACTAATTTCAAACGAAGGGGTTTCAAGAGCTTCTGCTCCAAACTTAATAAAATTATTCTCAATAGCTTTTAATAGCTTTTTTTTGAGAAGAAGTTTTTTATCCCAACGATCTTCAAATCCTGAAGGTAATCCAGGAACTAATTTATTTTCTTTATTCATTTTTTGGTACCCGGGCTGAGAATCGAACTCAAACTTAAAGTTCCACAAACTTTCGTGCTAACCGTTACACCACCCAGGCATTCCTTGTTTTTATATTATTTTTGTGTGGATTAAAAATTATATTATAAATAAATAGCCTACAGGCTATGGAAACAGATTCTATGAGTACTTCTTGAAGTCTCTCTATATGTAATATTTATAATCATGGGCAGTCTTTTAGACAAAAATTATGATTATTCAAGACTTTAATTAAAAAAGGACGTTAATCTATTTTATAGATTTAACGCCCTTTGAAATATTTTTAAATTAGTCTATTTTTTTTAGATTAACTGCAGAAGGACCTTTTGGACCGTCTTCTAGTGTAAACTCAAGTTTATCACCTTCATTTAGATATCTCATATCAGCTGCTTTAACTGCTGAAGCATGTACAAAGGCATCTTTTTCTTTGTCATCTCTTTCAATGAACCCATAGCCTTTTTTACCATTATACCATTTAATTTTACCAGTTAGTGTACTCATCTTATTTCTTAGTCCTTTTGTTATTTATTATTCAATTAAGTTAATTTCTTTTATGATTATTTCAAGACGAAAAGTGAATGGTGGTGCCTCGGGAAGGATTCGCACCTCCGACACAAGCCTTTTCAGGGCTCTGCTCTACTCCTGAGCTACCGAGGCAAAAATTATCCTCTAAAGATTATTCTGCCTTTTGTAAGGTCGTAAGGTGTCATTTCGACTGTCACGTTATCGCCTTGCAATACTCTAATTCTGTTTTTTCTCAACTTACCAGCAGTATGAGCGGTAACTGTATGCCCATTCTCTAGCTTAACTCTAAACATTGCATTTGGAAGTAGGTCCATGACCTTTCCTTTAAATTCAAGCAAATCTTGTTTAGACAATTTTATTTTCTCCTAATTCTTTTTTTTACAGATTGAGCATGTCCTGCCAAACCTTCGTAATTTGCAAGTGTTATAACTGAAGGGCCAAGACTTTCAATACCCTTTTTAGATAAGTTTATATAGGAAATCCGTTTATAAAATTCATTTACACTTACTCCACTTGAATATTTTGCTGAACCATTAGTTGGTAATATGTGGTTAGAGCCAACATTATAATCAGTCATTGCCATAACAGCATATTTTCCTAAACAAACAGATCCTGAACTTTTAATTTTTGGTACAAAAGATTTATAATTTTTAACATTTAGCTCCAAGTGCTCAGGGGCTATTTTATTTACAACATCAATTATTTTTTTGTCAGAACTAATGTGCATTAAAATTCCATTACTAATTAAACTTTTTCTTGCAATAGAAGATCTTGGAATTTCTTTTAATTGATTAGAAATTTCATTTTGAACTTTATCTATTAAAGCTTTGTCTTTTGAAATTAAAATACATTGAGCAAGATTATCGTGCTCAGCTTGTCCAATTAAATCACTTGCAACCCATTCTGGATTTGAAAATTTGTCACAAAC
>JAOHFB010000016.1 GCA_028097785.1 Candidatus Pelagibacter sp.
CAAAAATTAATGAAACTAGTCATACTAAAAAGCTAAAACCAATTATTGAAAAATTATTTAAAGATCATCCTGGAAGCACTGATAATTTTTGGTTAGCAACAGAGCATGATGATGTTGTTAAACTTTTAAATTTTTTTATAAAAGAAAAATCTAATTTATTTGGTGATTACGAAGATGCCGTAAATCAAAATGATAATATTTTATTTCACAGTGCTTTAAGTCCTTATATTAACTTAGGCTTAATAACCCCTGAATTTATTATTCAAAAAATTTTAGATTTTCATAAGAAAAACAAAATAAGAATGAACTCCCTTGAAGGATATATTCGTCAGGTAATTGGATGGCGAGAATTTATGAGGGGTATTTATCAAGGATATTCAGAAAAAATGGAAGCTGGAAATTTTTTTAAACAAAATAGAAAAATGAAAAATTCTTGGTATGAAGGAACTACAGGATTACCACCGTTAGATCATGCAATTCAAAATGCGGTTCATCATGGATGGTCTCATCATATCGAAAGGTTAATGATTTTATCTAACATTATGAACCTTTGTGAGATTAAGCCTGTAATTGTCTACAAATGGTTTATGGAAATGTTTGTAGATTCATCTGACTGGGTAATGGTTCCAAATGTATATGGGATGGGTTTATTCAGTGATGGTGGAATTTTTGCAACCAAACCTTATATTTGTGGATCTGCTTATTTTATGAAAATGATGGATTTTAAAAAAGGGGATTGGTGTAATACGATGGATGGATTGTATTGGAGGTTCATTGATCGAAATAGAAAATTTTTTTTAACAAATCCAAGGTTATCAATGATGGTTCGTATCTTTGATAAAATGAAAGATGAAAGAAAAAAAATGATTTTATATGAAGCAGATAAATTTATTAAACAAAATACAATTTAGTGAAAAAAGAAAATCTACCTTCAAAAATTTGTCCAGTTTGTAAAAGACCTTTTGTTTGGCGTAAGAAGTGGAAGTTAAATTGGGATAAAGTAAAGTATTGTTCCAAGAAGTGTTCTAAGTGATTTATTTATCTCTATTTGCTATATCTTTTTTAGCAGCAACAATTTTACCATTTTCTTCTGAACTCTCTTTAGCAACGTTAATTGCAACATCAGATTATGACAATTTATTATTGTTAACTGTTGCAAGTTTTGGAAATATTTTAGGATCTTTTGTAAACTGGGCTTTAGGAACTTATTCTAGAAACCTTACTGCAAAAAAGTGGTTTCCATTTAAAGAAACACAAATAGAAAGATCATCAAAATGGTTTAAAAAGTTTGGTAAATGGTCATTATTATTTGCTTGGGTTCCTGTTGTAGGTGATCCACTAACTTTAGTTGCGGGCATACTGAGAGTAAAATTTATTGATTTTATTATTTTAGTAGCAATTGGAAAAGTGAGCAGATATATTTTTGTCTTCTATTTGATTGGTTAGGCTATGAATATATTAGTTTTACAACATATAAAAATTGAAGATCCAGGTTATATTAAAGATTTGATGTTAGCTGATGGAGTTAAGTTAACCACCATTGAGTTGGATGAAGGTGAAAAAATTCCAAATAATCTAAGTCAATTTGATGGAATGTTTTGTATGGGTGGTCCAATGGATACCTATATGGAAAAAGAATATCCTTGGTTAATTGAAGAAAAAAAAGCGATTAAAGAATTTGTTGTTGATTTAAAAAAACCTTATCTAGGTTTCTGTTTTGGTTGTCAGTTATTAGGTGAAGTAGTGGGTGGCAAAGTGGTTAAATCAAGCCCAGCAGAAATTGGTATTATGGATATTAATTTTTCAAAAGAAAAAAATGAAGATAGATTGTTTTCTGAATTTCCAGAAAAAATTAAAAGCTTACAATGGCATTCTTATGAAGTTCAAGGGATAGAGAATAATAAAGATATAACTTTGCTAGCTTCATCACCCATAACCAAATATCAAATTTTTAAATATCAAAATCATGCTTATGGAATTCAATTTCATATAGAAATTAAAGATACCACCGTCAATGAATGGGGATGTGTTCCAGAATACAAAAAAGCACTTGAAGATCAGTTGGGAGAGGGTGCTTTAGAAAAATTTGATAATGCTGCAAAAGATAATATGTCTGATATGAATAATTATTCCAAAATTTTATATGACAATTTTAAAAAGATATTATGAATAAATTAAAACTAGGTCCTAAAGTAAATTTTAAAAAAGCAAAGTTACCCATAAAAAAAAGATTGGTTGGAAATTACACAATCCTTGAGCCTTTAAACGTTAGCAAACATGCACAAAATCTATATTTAGAATATTCAAAAGATAAAAAGAATATAATTTGGACATACTTACCTTACGGTCCATTTAGAACATATGTAAGTTTTAGAAATTGGCTTAAATCGTTTTGTTTGAACAAAGATCCTTTTTTTTATGCAATTTATTCTAAGAGACATAAGAAATATTGTGGGATGGCTAGTTATTTAAGAATTGAGCCAGATCATGGTTCAATTGAAGTTGGACATATAAATTATTCTCTGCTTCTACAAAATTCAGTTGAGGGAACTGAAACGATGTATTTGATGATGAGAAATGCTTTTGATGTTTTAGGCAACAGAAGATATGAGTGGAAATGTAATAATTTAAATTCAAACTCAAAAAAAGCAGCTTTAAGATTAGGTTTTAGATTTGAAGGTGTGTTCAGACAGATGTTTATTTTTAAAGGTAGAAGCAGAGATTCAGCTTGGTTTTCAATTTTAGATAAAGAATGGCCAAGCAACAAAAAAAGATTTTTGAATTATTTAAAAAAAATAAATTTTGATAAAAATTATAATTTTTTATTAATCACCAAAATGTTCCATATCAGATTTGCCCTTTTTTATTTGATCAACTGCAGATTTTAAAATTTCAGAAGCATTTTCTAATTGTTTAATTGAATCTAAGTTTAGTTCTTGAAAATTTTTATCTAAAATTTTTTCATCCAGAAGTTTTTTAACATGAGTTGCCGTATGTTTAGTAAACTCCTTAGAAAGTATTTCTACTGGATCTACATGGCATAATTGACCATATTTGGTGTAGTCTTTAATGCTTGGGTCACTAGCCATATAGCCGTTGACCAATGTAATTCTTTCACCTAGAGATGTGAGACCAGTAGCTCGATGAACAACATGCTTTCCTTGTTGAAAAACTGCATATCCAGGACCAGGTATTTCAGGTGAAATAATTTTGTTTAGGGGAATTTCTTTATTATTCTTTTTTATTTCTGCCATTTCATCTTTCGTTCCATAAAAATATTGAAATTGACCTCCTTTAATTTTTTTTGGGTCTGTAACAAACATCACATAGTCAAACATCAAAGTATCTACATGCCATTTATCAACATTCTTTTCTAATTCTAAAGGATTGTAATTTAAGTGACCTAGTTGATGGGGAATTGTATGAGGAGATACATTAATTCCTGTTATATCTGATAAAAAAATACTTACTTCATCAGATAGGCATAAGTCTCTTAAAAATTTAGATCGATAAACTCCACCTCTAACGTTTCTAGCTATTCTTTGACTAGAAGTTGTAAATTTTTCTAGCTTTCTAGTCACATCTAATAATATTTCACTACCTTCGTCACTTAAGATTCTAAATACTGAAGTTGCAGCAAAATCGACAGGTGAGTCAGCAATAATTTCTTCTGAATAACCCAAATCTTTTAGTGAATAAATTTCGTTTGGTTTTTCTAGTTGAAGATGTTTTTTTGGATCAAAAGATGCTTTATCGTCTATTAGCTTAAAACCATCTGGAACATTATCTAAATTTATTGGGTACATAAATTTATTTCTAAAATAGTAGTTGATGTTACTATTCAAGAAATGTTTAATCAAATAAAATGAACAATAAGTTTTTTGAATGGGCTGGTGTCGTTACGGCTATTTTATATTCAATGTTTGTAGCACTAAATATTGGAATAGAATTTTTTGGTTTCTGCTTACTACTGTTATCAGCAATTTTAATTGGAATTTGGGCCTTCAGGGGAGGTCATAAAGGAATACTTTTGTTGCAGTTCTTTTACGCAACAGCAGGTATTATTGGCATGATCCGTTGGTTTTAGTTAAAAGTCGAAATTATTTTTGGAATATAATTTTTGAATTTAAAAAATCCTTTATTACAGTATTGCCAAGCTAATTGATCTAGATGTCTGTATAAAAAATTCATTTTTAAATCATTTGAATTTAAATAATCTAAACTTTCTCCAACATTAGGATACAGTGCATAACAGTTATCAATATTTTTAATTTCACTTATATCAATAACCTCACAATCTATAGATTTATCTTTTAACCTTTGACTTTGATCATCCATTAAAAGAGATTTAAATTTTACTAATTTTTCACTGAGTTTTATAGATCTATGTTCATTTTTGTTTGAAACTATATAAATTTTTTCAAACTTATTTTCTTTAAAGTCAGTGATTTCAAAAGATAAATTATTTTCAAAAATTAATAGATTTTTCTCTTCAATATTTTGTGGGTTATTGAATTCTCGTTTTATTACAGAGTAAGATTTTTCAGAGACTTTTGGGGAAGCATTTTCATTTAATTCAATATTTTGAAATCTATTATTCGTAAATTTTTTAATGTTCCATTCACTTGCAAGGTAATGTTTTCCTTGTGTTTGAATACCTGCTACCCATCTCCAACCAAGAGTATTTGATGCAGCATCTCCATCGTAAAGATGTTGTAAAAAAAACTCAGAGCCTAATTGCCATGGTAACCCTAGAGTGAATATCCAGATGCTTGCAAACCACATTCTAGTATGATTATGAAGATAGTTATTTTCTTTTAGTTCATTTACCCATTGATTAAAGCATTCTATGTCAGTTTTTCCCTCGATTGCATTTAGGTAATCTTTATTATTTTTAAATTCGTTTCTAAGATTATTTAGTTCAATTAAATAATCTGACCAAACATTTGGTCTCAACTCAAGCCAGCCTTTCCAATAGGTTCGCCACAAAACCTCTTGAATAAATTTTTCATTCTTTGCAAATGAAAATTTTTTAAGCGATTTATCAATCAGCTCTAATTCATTTATTATTCCGTGAGTAATGTATGGAGATAAACATGAAGTATTAGATCTATTATCAGGACCAAAATCAAAGTTTCTTAATTTAGAATATTCAGAAAGATTATTTTCAACAAACTGATTTAATTTATCAACGGCTTTAGCCCTTGAAGCTTCAAATATCATGTTAAACTATTTTGATTTTTTTTTCTTTAGACCCAATTTGTCACTATGTCTTAGTCTTAAAATTACAATCGCAGCTGCAATCAGAACTATAGCAACAGCCTCATATACTAATGCAGTTGGATCCATTTCTTTACCTTGCAAAATTATAAATCGAGCAAGAGCGGTGATTGCAATTAAAAGGGGTAGAGTTATGCTAATCGATTGTTGATCCCAAAATACCCTAACCATTGCAAGAACTTCTAGATATAAAAACATTAACAACAAATCAGCAAGTGTGACTGATTGATTTAGAAACATATTTTTAATTTCTATGCCAACAGCAATTACTGTGCTTATTAAAATAATGCACATTAAAATTAGTTGCAGATTTTTTGCTATTTTTTCCATTACTTATCTTTACTAAATGGCAACCACTTTTCAAACACCGATTTAGATGGTCCATCATAAGGAATAGAATATGAGCTTGGATTAGGACTGGTTAAAACTTCTATCCCCTTAGAAAATACAAATATAAATACTACTACAAAAACAATGACCATTATTTTAAAGGGGTCAAAATTTTTTGTTTTAAAAACACTGCTAGATTTTTCCTCTGCTTTATGAAAATGTTTAAAGGTCATATACACCGCAAATATTAAACCAATATGAGCAATATAAAGACCCGCCCAACCAAATGCAAAAGTTGTGTAAGAAAAAATATATAAACTAAAAACTGTGGTCCAAATAAAACTTAAAACCAATAATATTTGTAATCTTACAGATCTTGGTAAAGATCTAAGATCATTTTTGCTGTCATCAAACAATATGTTTGCAGCATCTACCATCCAGTTTTTTAGTGATTCCATAGTTTGAAGATATAATTAATAAAATTTTTAACAATTACTAAATTGTCCTAAATTTTAGCTTAAATTGGCTCTAATAACGTTTTCTAACTGAGTAGCGCTTTGAGCGCCTGAAATAAAATCTTTACCTATCTCAAAAAAGGGAACACCACTAATATGTTTTTCTTTTGCTTCTGATATTTTTGAATTTACAAGTTCAATATTTTTTTCATTAATAAATTCTTTAAATACTTTCTCAGAAATATTATTTTGTTTAGCAATTTCAATTAAAATATCTAAATTTCCAATATCAAGTCCGTCAATAAAATATGATTGATATATTTTTTCTTTAATTTCATTATCTAGATTAAATTGTTCACTTAAAATAATAAGTAAATGAGAAAGAACAGTGTTTGGAGTTTTATTTATTTTATCCAAATTAAAATTCATGCCAGACTCTTTTGCTTTTAATCTCATATTTTCATACATAGGAGCAGCAAAATTTTTTCCACCAAACTTTATTTCAAGATATTTTTCCCTAGAAATTCCTTCAGCTGGCATATCAGGATTTAATTGAAAAGGGATATGTCGAATATCAAATTTTATATTAGAAAATTTTTTTAATGCGTTATTTAAATTTGCATGTCCAATAAAACACCATCCGCAAATAGTGTCTGCAAAAACATTTATTTTCATTAATTTAAGAACGAAGTTTTTTTTTGTGATAATTAATAAATCTCTCTACATTTGATTTATTAAATGTTTTGTTTTCCTCAAAAGAAACTTTTTTCATAGAGTAAGCAGAGCTTTTAGTTTGTCTAGACTCTATAATTACGTTTCCTTTATAAAGTTTGAGTTTAACAGAACCATTTACTTTATTCTTATTAAGATCAATAATTTTTTGAAGTTTAAATCTTTCTTTAGAGTCCCAATAACCATTATAAATTAATTCAGCATATCTAGGCATTATTTGATCTTTTTTGTGCATAGTTTCTTTATCTAAAGTTACAGACTCGATGGCTCTATGTGCATGAATTAATAATGTTCCACCTGGTGTTTCGTATACTCCTCTAGATTTTATCCCAATAAATCTATTCTCTACTAAGTCCACTCTTCCAATTCCATTTTTACCAGCAAGCTGGTTAAGTTTTTCCAATAGTTTTGATGGAGATAATTTTTTCCCATTAATTCCAATCGGATCGCTGTTTTTATAATTGATTGTTACAAAGCTTGGTTTATTCGGTGCCTTTTCAGGTGAAGTAGTTCTTTGAAAAATAAATTCAGGAGCAGATTTTTTTGGGTTTTCTAAAACTTTTCCCTCAGTTGATGTATGAAATAAATTATCATCCACTGAAAAAGGAGGGGCTCCTTTTTTATCTTTTGGAATATCTATTCCATGTTTTTTTGCATAATTAATTAAATCCGTTCGAGATTTTAGTTTCCAAATTCTCCACGGAGCAATTATCTTTATTTTAGGGCCAAAATAATGATACCCCAATTCAAATCTAACTTGGTCATTTCCTTTACCAGTTGCACCATGCGAAACTGCATAAGCTTTAAACTTTTTAGCAACTCTAATTTGATCTTTTGCAATAAGTGGTCTTGCTATGGATGTCCCTAATAAATAAACACCTTCATAAATTGCATGACCTCTGATCATTGGATACACATAGTTTTTGACGAATGTATCTTTTAAGTCTTTAATAATAATATTTTTAACTCCAAACTTTTTTGCATTTGTTATAATTTTTTTTCTATCAATTTCTTGACCAACATCAGCAGTGTAACAAATTACTTCTGCATCATAATTTTCTTGTAACCACTTCAAAATTATCGAGGTATCAAGGCCTCCAGAGTAAGCTAGAACAATTTTCTTTTTTGATTTCATTAAATTAACTACAAGCTTTTTTTGTAGCATTGTAAGCCTTAGTAAAGCCTAGCAAAGAATAATGGTCGATTGTTTGAGAGCCTTGTTTATTGTAACCAGTGATCATAATTCTAGATCCTTTTTTCATTCTCTTAATCATTCTAAATTCAACCTTAGTATCTGCGATCCAAGCAAAACCTTGTTCTTTAATATCAAATTTGAATTTATTTTTTCCTGAAGTTGCGGTTACCAAATTATTGTTATTAAATTCATAGCCAGCAGTAACACTCACTTCATCAATAATTTGTTCAGCAGGTCTAAAGGCAATAAACAATTTTGCATCTCTTTTATTTGATTTTGGAGCTTGTAAAATTGGAGATGATTGGGCAAAACAAACTTTACCAGTAGCTTCTGTTACAACCATTGACTCCCAATCTTTATATTTACCAATTTTTTTTACCTCTTCTGCAGATAGTTGGCTGTAAGTAGCAATAAAAATTATTGGTAAAACCAGCAAAATTTTTTTAATTATGGACATGGATTTGGATAAATTGTTTGAACATTATTAATTTCTTTAATGACATCATCAGATAAATTTATGTTTACACTTTCTATATTTGTTTTCAACTGCTCCATTGTTGTTGCACCAATTATAACAGAAGTAACAAAAGGTTGAATTTCTAAAAATTTTAACGACATTTGAGCTAAGTCGAGACCATGTTTGTTAGCTATTTCATAATAAGCATCAACAGCCTTTTCTGTATTTGGTTTTGCGTATCTTGTCCAAAAATCTGGATCTCTCTCAATTCTAGAATTTTTTGGCAATTGATTGTTTCTGTATTTTCCAGACAAGTAACCACTAGCTAATGGCGAATATGCTAAAAGACCTATTTCATCTCTAATTGATATTTCGGCCAAACCAACCTCGTAAGTTCTATTTAGTAAGCTATACGGATTTTGAATAGACATCATTCTTGGTAATTTTTTTTCTTTTGATAACTCTAAATATTTAGAAACACCCCACGGTGTTTCATTTGACAAACCTACTTCTCTAATTTTTCCTGCATCTACAAATCTTTTAAGATTACCTAGAACATCTTCAAATTTATTCCATTCACCATTTTCTTTGTGTTCGTACCCAAGACGACCAAACATATTTGTATTTCTTTCAGGCCAGTGAAGTTGATAAAGATCGATATAATCTGTTTGTAATCTTTTTAAGCTATCATTAACAGCTTTGGTCATTTTATCTAAGCCATAGTTATTTCCACCACCTCTTAAATAAGCCCTCATAGGACCAGCAACTTTTGAAGCTAAAATAACCTTGTCTCTTTTTTTGGATTTTTTAAACCAGTTACCAATTATGATTTCTGTATGACCATAAGTTTCTTCTCTTGGTGGCACAGCATAAAGTTCTGCTGTATCCCAAAAATTTACTCCTTGATCAAGAGCGTAATCCATTTGTTCAAAACCTTCTTCTTGAGTGTTTTGTTCACCCCAAGTCATGGTACCGAGACAAATTGTACTTACATCAAGATCAGTATTACCTAGTTTTTTATAATTCATTATGCTTTTTGTTCAATTTGGATATTTTAAATCTTTTAAGGCATCTTGAATAATTAGTAAAAGACTATTATATAGTACTTATTATGGAATTTGATAAAAACGGAATATTAAATAGAGCTAAAGCAGCTCAACAAACAGCAGTTGTAATGGATGAAGGCTTAAGAGCCTACATGCTAAAAGTTTATAATTACATGGCAACTGGAATTTTATTAACAGGAATAGTTGCACTTCTTACATTTAAAATGTCAGTAGTTACAAATGATGCAGGATCTATTGTGGGTCTAACATCAGTTGGTAATTCAATTTATATGTCTGGATTAAAATGGCTTGTGATGTTGGCACCTTTAGGAATAGTTTTTTATATGAGTTTTGGAATAAATAAGATGAGCGCTTCAAAAGCACAAACTACTTTTTGGGTTTTTGCAGGATTAATGGGTTTGTCATTATCATCAATTTTATTAGTTTACACTGGCATGAGTGTAACAAGAGTTTTCTTTATATGTTCAGCAACTTTCGGAGCAATGAGCATTTATGGCTACACAACTAAAAGAGATTTAACAAAACTTGGATCATTTTTAATGATGGGTTTAATCGGAATTATTATCGCATCAATTGTTAATATCTTCATGCAATCATCAATGATGTATTTTGTAATATCAATCTTAGGTGTTTTAATTTTTGTGGGCTTAACAGCTTATGACACTCAAAAAATTAAAAATATGTATGCTGTAAGTGATACAGGCGAAGTCATGGGCAAAAAAGCTGTAATGGGTGCTCTTACACTTTACTTAGACTTTATAAACTTATTTATAATGTTGCTAAGATTGTTTGGACAAAGAAGGTAATCTTATTTTTGTAGCTTTTTCCAATTAGTATTTTTTAATAATACTTTAAGGTCAAAAGAGTTTTTTAAGATTTTTCCACTGGTATCAGTTATCAAGTATCTAAGATTTTTATTCTTAGGCTTAAAGTTTTTGCAAATTTTATATAAAGCATTCTCTGCAGCATTTCTAAAGACACTAAAACTTACTTGTTTACTTGAGATACTTAAACCATAGTCTTTCCACGATCCTTCCGAGACCATTTTTGCATATAAATCTAAGATAATTTTTAGTTCTTCTTTTTCAAAAAATTGTTTTTCTTCTATTTGTTTGTGAGGATTATTGACAACTAGTTTTAAGTTATTAGGCATCCAATTTGTGTTTGTTGATTAATGGTATCTGAAAACCTGTAAAAACAATGGTTATTGGCAACATACCCCATACTTTAAAGTTTACCCAAAACTCCTCAGTTTGAGTTCTCCAGACACATTCATTTAATATTGCAAGACCAAAGAAAAAAAACATCCATCTTCTATTTAATAATTCCCAACCTAAATCTGAAAGTGGAATTGATTTACCCATAATCTTTTTTAATACAGGCTCTTTAGTAAAATATTTTCCAAAATATAAAGCTAAAGCAAAAATAATATTTATTATGGTTGGTTTGACGTAAATAAATATAGGATCATTAAAATAAATGGTTAAACCACCAAAAAATGTGATTAATATTCCACTTATTAATGGCATTGGAGGTATTTTTTTTTCAAAAAACCAAACAACAGCTAAAGCAACTAAAGTTGCAACTATAAGTGGAGGAATAGCAACTGATAAATTTTTATCACTATTGTAGTAGTAGAAAAAAAATATAGCTAATGGTCCAAAATCTGTAACAAATTTTAAAAAAGATTTATTCACTCAAAAGATACTAACATATTTGACACATCACAAAACATTAATCTTTTTAGCATTGATTTTTATTTTTAAATACCCATACTAACAATATGCCAATTCAAAAAGCTAAATTCTCAATTGGAGATATCGTAAAACATAAACACTTCGAATTTAGAGGTGTAATATACGATGTAGATTTTGAATTTAATAATTCTGAAGAATGGTATCAATCTATTCCAAAAAATGTGAGACCAAGAAAAGATCAGCCTTTTTATCATCTGTTAGCTGAAAATGACGAAATAACTTATGAAGCTTATGTTTCAGAACAAAATCTTCTTATGGATGACTCTGATGAGCCAATAAAACATCCTTTAATTGAAGAGATTTTTTCAGGAAAAAAAGGCTCTAGTTATTTTAAAATGTCTAACTAAACCTATCATTTTTCAAACACATTTAGCTCAAATCTAAGCCATATAAATTAATTAAATTAATCTCATATTCTGATCAAGAGTGTTAAACGTTAATTTCAAATCATTGTCTCCCTCTGCATTCTTGATCGGAAATCCTTTTCATACTAAACATCACTAATTAAAAATGTTTAAACTATTTCATCCAAACAAGATTTTTCAGATAACTTCTAAGGCTCCCAAATATGTTCTGATCTTATTTGTAATGGTGCTTTCAGTTGGATTAACTGAAGCGCTAATATTGTCGCCTGAAGATTATAAGCAAAGTGATGCTGTTAGAATTATGTATGTGCATGTTCCAGCTGCATGGATTTCTTTGGGTATTTTTTCAAGCATAACTTTTTTATCTATTAGTGGATTCATTTTTAAAAATAAGAATTTTTTTTTAATTGCAAAAAGTTTAGCACCTTCAGGATTTGTTTTTAATATTATTGCATTAGTGACTGGTGCTATCTGGGGAAAGCCAACATGGGGAACTTGGTGGGCTTGGGACGCAAGAATAACTTCAATGTTAATATTAGCACTCTTTTATGCAATGTATTTAATTTCATGGAGAATTTATGAAAGTGAAGAGAAGGTTTTTAAGATCACAACTTTTATTACCATACTAGGTATAATTAATGTTCCTATTATTAAATACTCCGTAGATTGGTGGAACACACTTCACCAACCAGCATCAATCAACATTTTATCAAAAAGCTCAATCCATTCATCAATGCTTTTTCCTTTACTAATAATGACTGCGGCATTTGCTCTTTTTTCATTGCTAATTTTTTTAATGAAATATAATACAGAACTGATAAAAATTAAAAATAAAGGCCTAGATAGACTATGATAAACGAATTACTTTTTATGAACGGATACGGAGCTTACGTATTGTCTGCTTTCGGTTTTACGCTTTTAAGTTTTTCAGCTCTATATTTGATTACAAAAGTTCAATTTATTAAGGAACAAAATAAATTTGTAGCTAAATTTGGATCTCTAAATTCTGAAAAAGCTAAATCTGCAAAATCACAAAGAATAAATAAAGAAATTTTAGCTAACGTCACAAACAATTAACTTTTGAACCATGTATGGTCGTAAAGTTAAATTAAGATTTTTGTTTGTAGTACTTATTTTAATTACTTTAATATTAACAACATTCCTTGTTTTAAAATCTCTTGAAGAAAACGTAGTATACTTTCAGTCACCATCAGAAATTAAAGCTTTATCAGAATTAGATAAAAAAAAAATTAGAGTTGGTGGGATGGTAAAAAAAGATTCTATTTCAATAAATTCCAGTGAACTTAAGTTTGTAATTACAGATTTTAAAAATGAAATAAATGTTACCTATACTGGAGCAATCCCAAATCTTTTTGAAGAAGGGAAAGGGGTGGTTGCTGAAGGAGTTTTAAATGATCGAAATTTTTTTTCTGCTTCAAAAATTCTGGCAAAACATGATGAAAATTATATGCCTCCCGAAGTAAAACAAGCACTTGGAGAAAAGTAAGATGCTTTATAGTGTTATTGGAAACTATTCATTGCTTTTGGGGCTTTTTTTTGGATTAGTTATTTTTTATTTTTCAGCAAAAAATTTTAGAAATGCAAAAATATTAGATACTAAAATTTTATCTTTTACATTTTTACAATTTTTTTTAGTTGTCATTAGTTTTTTATGTCTAGTGTTATCATTTGTTGTATCTGATTTTAGTAACGAAACTGTTTTTAATAATTCACACACAACTAAACCTATTTTTTATAAAATTGCTGGAACCTGGGGGAATCATGAAGGAAGCTTATTATTGTGGCTACTTGTTTTAACATTGTTTATCCTTATTTTTTTAGTGAAGACTAAAAATCAACCTATTAAATATAGAATATTAACTTTAGTATTTCAGCAGATCATAATTGTAGGTTTTTTTGTTTTTTTGATAAAAACATCAAACCCATTTAATCATATTTATCCAGTGCCAACAGAAGGATTAGGTCTTAATCCAATACTGCAAGATCCAGCTCTAGTTATTCATCCACCTATTTTATATTTAGGATATGTTGGATCATCTATAATTTTTTCCTCAGCTTTAGCTGCAACAAGTTTAAATCTAGTATCTAAAAAATGGGCGTCACACATAAAGAAATGGGTGTTAAGTTCATGGGTTTTTTTAACATTAGGAATTTTATTAGGATCTATTTGGGCGTATTATGAATTAGGCTGGGGTGGCTTTTGGTTTTGGGATCCAGTTGAGAATGTTTCTTTAATGCCATGGTTAGCATTAACAACACTTTTACATTGTGTTTTGGTTTTAGAAAAAAAATCAATCTTAACTTCTTGGGTAATAATTTTATCAATATCAACATTTGCTCTTAGTATGAGCGGTACATTTTTGGTAAGATCTGGGATTTTAAATTCTGTGCATACTTTTGCGAATGATCCAGAAAGAGGTTTATTTATTTTAATTTTTTTATTTTCTTTAATTTTTCTTTCATTATTTATTTTTTTCTTTTTTCACAATCCTAGTAAAAATAACTCAAGCAGTTTTTCTTTTTTAAGCAAAGAGACAGCAATAATAATTAATAATTGGTTTATGATGTACTTCTTATCTGTTGTTTTAATTGGTACTACTTATCCAATTTTTCTTGATGTTTTGTCATCCCAAAAAATATCTGTAGGACCTCCTTTCTATCACAAACTGATTATACCTTTTTTAATTCCCTTTTTGTTGATTATGGCGATTGGACCAAAGTTGAAATGGATTAAATCAAACTTAGAAGATAAAATTTATTTAATTACACTGCTAGTGGTTTCAATTTTATTATCAATTTTAATTGTAAAAAATTTTAGCTCTAACTTTTTGATAAATACTATTTTAATTTCGAGTGGTTTTTATTTGTTTTTTATTACTTTAAGAGATTTCTTTAGCAAAGGATTTAAAAATCTAGCACAA
>JAOHFB010000017.1 GCA_028097785.1 Candidatus Pelagibacter sp.
TCGTCAAGATCCTCCTTTTAACTTAGAATATATCTCGACTACTTATATTTTAGATACTATTAAAGATAAGGTTAAAATTTTAAACAATCCAACTTCAATTAGAAATGTGTCTGAAAAACTCTATTCAGTTAAATTTCAAAAATATATGCCAAACACTATCTTTACTCAAAATATAGATGAAATTAAGAATTTTTTTAAAAAACATAAAAAAGTAATTTTAAAACCCATTCACAGTTATAGTGGTAACGATATTCATTTATTAACTAGCTTTAATTTAAAACTAATCAAAAAATTTATAAAACAACACGACCACATCATGTGTCAAAAATTTATACCTAAAATTAGTAAAGGGGATAAACGAGTATTTTTAATTAATGGAAAAGTGTCTGGAGCAATATCTAGAGTTCCAAAAAAAGGTTCTTTTTTAAGTAATATGAGCAAAGGTGCTAAACCTATTAATATAAAACTTACAAAAATTGAAAATAAAATTTCAAAATTAATCGCAAAAGATTTGAAAAAACAAAATATATTTTTTGCTGGTATTGATTTTATCGATCAAAAACTAAATGGTGACATCAATATTACATCTCCTACTGGATTGAAAACACTATATGATTTATCAGGAATTAATCTTGCAAAAACTTTTTGGAGAGAACTAAAAGTATGAAAACATTATCGGATCAAAAAAAAGGGTCGTTATTAGCTTTTGTTGCAGTAATGTTTATAACCCCTGACAGTTTGTTTATAAGGTTGTCAAATGTTGATACTTGGGGTTTGGTTTTCTACCGTGGAGCTATCCCCTTCTTCACTGTTTTAATTGGAATGCTCATAATTTATAAAGCTGATTTTTTTAAGATGCTATTAAACAGTGGTCGCCATGGGGTAATTTATGTTGCAACTTTTTCAGTTACAAACATTGCTTTTGTAGTTTCCATTCAAAATACTAATGTAGCAAATACTTTGGTAATGATTGCAATGGCTCCAATGTTATCAGCTGTTTTAGGTGCGATTTTCCTTAAAGAAATGCCAGATAATAAAACTTGGATTGCAATTGGAATTACTTTTATGTCAGCTGTCTATATTTTTTACGACTCTATTCAATTAGGTAATATTTATGGTGATTTACTCGGTCTTGTCACTGCTCTTGGACTTGCAATTGGAGCTGTTACTATAAGATCTGCTAAAAAGAAGAATTTAGTTCCAGCAGCTGTAGTTGGAAAATTATTTGTTGCAGTATTTGCTATGTTTTTCATTGAAACATATGCTCTAGTTGACCTTGATTTATATATCATCCCTTTAATGTGTATTATGTGTGTGGCTATTCCTTTTGTTCTTGTAACCATTGCTCCAAGATTTATTCCAGCAGAAGAAGTTAATTTATTCTTTTTATTAGAAACTATCATTGGTCCTTTTTGGGTATGGATGGTAATTAATGAGCAGCCTAGCATTGAAACAATAACTGGTGGTGCGGTAATCATATTTACCATCGCCATTCACTCTTACCTAAAACTCAAAAATTCGTAAATCTTCAAATACAATTAACTTGATTTGGCCACAAATCAGAAATAGATAGCGATTCAGATGGAAAAAGTATTAAAAAATTCATGGGCATTATTCTTGGGTATGGGTGCATTGATGCTTGCCTATGGATTTCAAGGATCACTACTTGGGGTTAGAGCGGTTAAGGAAGAGTTTAGTTTAACTGCAACTGGATTTATGATGTCTGGGTATTTTGTTGGTTACTTTATTGGAGCCAAAACTATTCCTCAAATTATTTCTCGTGTTGGGCATATTAGAGTTTTTGCAGCCTTTGCATCAGTTGCATCACTAGTAGTTTTAATTCATGCTGTATATGTGAGCCCTTTTGTCTGGTTTTTATTAAGAGTGCTTACTGGAATTAGTATGGTTTCTATTTATACTGTTGCTGAAAGCTGGTTAAACGATAGGGCAAGTAACAAAAATAGAGGAAGTGTTTTATCTGTTTACATGGTCATTCTATATGGTGCCATGGGACTTGGAATGTTTTTACTTAACTTTAGTGACCCTCTTAACTTTCAACCTTTTATATTGATTTCTGTTATAACTTCAGCTGCACTAATTCCAATTTTACTTACCAAAAGAAAAGCACCAACGTTTAAAAAAATATCTAAAATGTCTTTGCAAGAAGTGTTTAACTCATCTCCATTTGGAATGGTTAGTTCATTTTTTTATGGAACAATACAATCTGCATTATTCACTTTGCTTGCTGTATATGCAACTACAATGAATTTTTCTATTTTTCAAATTTCATTAGTTACATTTTTACTTGCTATATCAGGTGCAATATCACAATGGCCAATTGGAAAATTGTCAGATATGTTTGATAGAAGAAAAGTTATTATTATCGTAACGTTTGCTGCAGCTTTTTTTGCATTTTGCGCAATTTTATCATCCCGACAAATGTATTTACCTGGTAATTTAGCCACAAGCAAGTTTTGGTTTTATGTTTTTTTAATTTTATTTTCTTTTTGTAGTCTTCCAATGTTTTCTTTAATTTTAGCTCATACAAATGACTTCATTCCTAAAGAAAAATTTGTAGCAGCTGGTGCTAGTTTGCAATTTACATTTGGAATGGGAGCTATGGGTGGACCTTTTCTATGTTCAATATTTATGGGTATGGTTGGTCCCAATGGATTTTTTATTTTTTTATTATTTTTTCATTCACTAATTGGTATTTATGGAGTTTACAGATCTAGAGTTAGACCTGTTGTTGAAAACCCAGACTCTCAGTTTGTTGCAATGCCACAATCAATTACTCCTGCTGGAATTGAATTAAACCCATCTACTGAACCTATTGAAGAACCAATCAAACCAGTTGTAGAAATGGTTAATGAAGATAATAAAACTAACAACTTTTAATTCTAAGTTATCAAAAAATTTATCTCTATATTTCCTTTTAATAACCTAAATTTCTATCAATTTGATTAATTAGCTCTTTTTTTTCTATAAAGAGTTTAAGGTTTTTGAAAAATATTTTTAATACCATCTCAATATAGTTACCTTGGCTATCTGATGAAATATGTGGCGTGATAATTAAATTTGGAGTGTTCCAAAAAGTAGAGTTTTTTGGAATAGGCTCGTGTGAAAACACATCTAAAATAGCTCCAGCTAATTCATTTTTCTCAAGTTTAATTCTTAACGCTTCATAGTCTAAAACTGATTGTCTTCCAATATTAACAATTCCGCAAGTAGGTTTGAGATTATCTAATCTAACCTTGTTAACCAGTCCTTTGGTCTCTTCTGTTTCAGGAACTGCAAGATATAAAAAATCAGCAAAAGGTAATACCTCATCAATTTTATCAAAAGTAATTACTTTAGAGCAACCTTCTACATTTTTTCCTCTTCGGTTAACTCCTATTACTTCAGCTCCAAGTTTGCTAATATGTCTTATCATAGAGCCACCAAGAGAACCTGTCCCTACTACCACAACTTTAAAACCCTCAATAGGTTTGCTTAGTAATGTAACAAATTCTTTATTCTTTTGGTTTGTAACTATTTTAGTCATTTGATTTTGAAGCATTAAAACACTCATTAAACCAAATTCACCTGCTTTTTTTGCATGCACACCACTGCTGTTAGTTAAAACAAGATCTTCTTTCATCCAATCAAAAGGAGACAAATGATTAACACCAGCAGAACTAACATGAATCCATTTTAAATTTGGCGCAATATCTCTAATGTTTTCAGTTGGAAACTGCCAACCTAGTAAAATATCTGCATCTTTCATAGATGAGAGATAATTATCTTCATCCCAATCTATTAAATATTCAATCTTATCTTTGATTTCTGGATAGTGACTTAGTCCTTTTTCAAATTCTTCCTTAGTTATAGTACTATGTTTTTCACCCTCTAAATCGCATGGTAAAAAACCTTCTTTCCAGTGGTTATTTCTTATATGAATTTTGATTTTGTTCATTTATTAATAATTAACTTATCTTTAATTTATTTTAATATAAATATATTATCATACAGATTAAAAAATTATGCCTTCATTTGATGTAGTCAGTAAAGTTAACTATCAAGAATTTGATAATGCTCTAGCTAATTGTTTAAGAGAAATTAGTAATCGATATGATTTTAAGGGGTTAAATATATCAATCGAAAGAAAAGATAAAACCGTCACAACAATAGCTACAGATGAATTAAAACTTAAACAAGTTAATGAATTGTTAGAAACTCACCTTATAAGAAGAAAAGTTGATCCACGTGTTTTGAGCATCAAAAACTCAGAAGGAGCTTCGGGTGGCACCATTCGACAAATAAGCGAGTTAAATGAAGGAATAAGCCAAGAACATGCAAAAAAAATTATTGGAGATATAAAAAAACTCAAACTTAAAATACAGATTAAAATTCAAGGGGAAGAATTAAGGGTTGATGGAAAAAAACGAGATGACCTTCAAGATGCCATAGCTGCTATTAAAACAATTGATATTGGTCTACCAATAGAATTTATAAACTTTAGAGATTAATCTTAAATAAGTGAATACTGAACCATCTAAACAACAATTAAATATCCTCTTAAAATATTATCAATCTGGTCGCTATATTGATGCTGAAAAATTTGCATTATCAATCACTAAAGAATTTCCAAAACATCAATTTACCTGGAAAGTACTTGCGGCCATATTTGCTCAAACAAATAAAATACCAGAGGCATTACTTGCTATCAAGAAATCTATCAAATTAAATCCATACGATTTTGAGTCTCACAAAAACTTAGGTCTCATACTTCAAAAAATTGGAAAATTAAATGAAGCTGAAATAAGCTTTAAAAAAGTATTATCACTAAAACCTAACTCTATCGAAGCCTACAACTATTTAGGTGTCCTACAACATGAACAAGGTAAATTTATAGAGGCAGAAGAAAATTATAAAAAAATGATTGAATTAAAACCTGATTTAGCCGAAGCCTATAACAACTTAGGTAATACATTAAATGAACAAGGTAAATTTATCGAGGCAGAAGAAAGCTTTAGAAAAGCTATAGAATTAAAACCTGAATATATTGAAGCATATTATAACATGGGAATTATGTTAAATGAACAACGCAAATTTATTGATGCTGAAATGAGCTACAAGAAAGCTCTTGAACTAAACCCTAACTATATTGAAGCTTACAACAACTTGGGTAATTCATTAAATGGACAAGGTAAATTTATAGAGGCTGAAGCAAACTTTAAGAAAGCTCTTGTATTGAAACCAGACCATGTTGAAGCATACAATAACTTGGGTATTACTCTAAATGAACAGGGTAAATTTATAGAAGCAGAAGCAAGCTTTAGAAAAGCGATAACATTAAAAAATGACTACGCAGAGGCTTACTGTAATTTAGGTAATACTTTGCAAGAACTTGGAAAATTAGAAGAGGCTATCAAAAATTATGATGAAGCAATAAAACTAAGAATTAATTATTCTGATGCTTATAACAACAAAAATCTTTGTTTAAACTATTCATCATCATATTCGTCCTTATATATCTATAAACAACACCTTAAATTTGAAAAACAGTTTGGTCGGTTAAGACCTAAGCCTCATTTTAAATCAAATATAAAAAAAATTAATGAAAGATTACGTATTGGTTATGTGTCAGGAGATTTTAGAGAACATTCTGTGGCTTATTTTTTTAAGCCACTTTTACAAAATCATGATAAAAACTTAGTAGAGACTTTTTGTTATTATAATAATACTTTCATTGACAAAATTACAAAAAGTATAATGACGACATGTGATCATTGGAGAACTATTTTTGGTATTACAGACCATGAAGTTTCCAAGCTCATTAGAAATGATAAAATTGATATTTTAGTTGATTTGTCAGGACACACAGGAAAAAATAATCTGTTAGTTTTTAGTCAAAAACCAGCTCCAATCCAAATAACATGGTTAGGATATCCAAATACAACAGGGCTTTCTACAATTGATTATCGTTTTACAGATAAAATTGCAGATCCAATAGGTGATCCAGATCAACTTCATAGTGAAAAATTATTTCGATTGCCTAACGGGTTTCAATGTTTTGAGAGTGATGAAAATGTTCTTTTTAAATCAGAACTTCCACAGAATCATTGTGATTACATTACATTTGGAAGTTTCAATAATTTATCTAAAATAACACCCCAAGTAATTAACGTCTGGTCAAAAATTTTACATTTAGTTCCAAAATCACAATTAATTCTTAAATGTAGGAAACTTAAATATAATAAAGATTATTACTTTGAATTTTTTAAAAAGGAGGGTCTTGCTAAAGATAGAATTCATTTCTATGAACATGTCCCTAACACAAATGACCATCTAAGGTTATATAACAAAATAGATATTTGTTTAGATCCATTCCCCTATAATGGAGCAACTACTACATGCGAAGCCTTATGGATGGGAGTTCCGGTAATTACGTTATTAGGAGATCGTCATGCAGGTCGTGTTGGTGCAAGTATTCTAACCAACGTGAGTCTCAGTGATTTTATTGCGGCAGATATTGAAAATTATATAAAACTTGCAGTTAAAATGTCAGCTAACAAAACCTATCTTGCAAACATTAGAAAGACTTTAAGAAAACGAATGAAAGAAGCTCCCATATGTAACTATCGTTCTTTTGCTAATGATATTGAGAATGCGTATCAGTTTATGTGGGGTAATTATCAAAAATAATGATTTATCTTAATAAAATTTTGCCTTTAATCTTTAGTCCATTATTTTTAATTATTTCTCTAATTATTTTAGGAACAATTATGAGATTAAAAAAAATTAGCTTATTAGGAATTATTATTTTGATTATATGTTCATTACCAATTGTTTCTAATAATTTGATAGGTTATTTAGAGAGAAATCATTTTTATCAGGCTACAGAAGAAATAAGTAGAGCTGATGCAATAGTTGTTTTAGGGGGAATTATTAAAACGATTAAAGTTAATGATAAACTAAAATATGAATTTAATGGTGGTGTAGATCGAATTTTATCTGGTATAGATTTGTTTAAAAATAATAAGGCACCTCTTCTAATTTTAACAAGAGGAAAACTTCCATGGTCAATTGGAATACCTGAGGGTGAATATTTAAAGGATTTTGCAATAGAATTAGGAGTGCCTTCAGAAAAAATTTTGCTTACTGATAAAGTTGAAAATACTGATCAAGAAGCTAAATCAGTGAAAAAATTACTTAACATAGATAAAGATAAAATTATATTAATAACTTCAGCTTTTCATATGCCTAGAGCAAAAAAAATTTTTGAAGCATCAAATTTAACTGTAATCCCCTTTGCAGTAGACTTAAAATATTTTTATGAAAAAATTACTTTTTTAAATTTTATACCTTCAGCTGAATCATTTGGTACTACTAGCTTTGCTATAAGGGAAATGATAGGTAGATTATATTATTATATAAAATATTAGATTTATCTTGATGAACTTAAAAAGAAAAATAAAAAAAATTTTAAAGAAAATCCCATTAACTAAAAAATGGATAGAAAAACTGGATAATTTAAACGAACGTACAGATTGGGTTAGAAATAAATTAAAAAATCTTCCAAACAATTCTCTATTACTTGATGCGGGATGTGGGACCCAGCAATTTAAAATTTTTTGTAATCATATTAATTATAAAGCGCAAGACTTTGGAAAATATAATAGTGACGAAAAGAAAATAATTGGTGGAGAAAATGGTGGCTTAGGTGCTGATGGTGGCTATCAATATGGTAAATTAGACTATGTTGGAGATATATGGAAAATAAACGAGTCTAACTCCACATTTGATGCAATTCTTTGTACTGAAGTTTTTGAACACATTCCATACCCAATAGAAACTGTTAAAGAATTTTCTAGATTGCTAAAGTCTGGTGGTAAGTTAATTCTAACAGCACCAAGCAACTGTCTAAGGCATATGGACCCTTATTTCTTCTACAGTGGATTCAGCGATAGATGGTATGAAAAGTTTTTGTCTGAAAATGGTTTCGAAATTGAAGAAATTATTCCAATAGGCGATTATTACTCATGGCTAAGTGTTGAAATAACAAGAACAGCATTTACACATAGCATAATCGCTAAGATTTTGCTATTTCCAGCATTTTTATTTTTTTTTAATAAAAAAAAAACAGAAAGCTCTATAAATACTCTTTGTCAGGGCTATCACGTTCTTGCTAAGAAAAAATAAATTATTATAGGATAACTCGAACTAGAAGAGATAAAACAAAAAATAGGTTAATGTGAACAAAGAAAACGCAAGTAAACTGTGGAAAATGATACAGGAAGCTGGCGATTATTTGGGGGATTAGCGGTTCAACCTAATCCACATTAAGCTACACTATTCTACAGTACTTATGCGGATATCAAAAAGTTAGCTTGAAATAAATCGCTTAAAGACTCATCAATTTAATTAAAAAACTTGATCCCAAACTTGTAGAAAAAGAGATAAATCAAATAGTCAATTCTAAGGCTTTTTGATAACATTTTATTATGAAAAAATTTTTAATTCTCTTTTTTTTACTTCCAATTCTTAATGGTTGTATAAGTCTTCCACCTGCTACTAATGTCGAGGGTGCATCTACAATATCTGGAGTAGAAAAAGTTTATGTTGACTCTAAAAGCTCAGAACAAATCAGAGTATATTATAGTGCTTGTGCTTTCTGCTTTGGTTATGCGGAAATAGCTCAAGAAGTAGCTGAAAAACATTGTTCTAATTTTAATAAAAAAGCACGTTTTGATTATAGGGAGGAACTTTCATTTGACAACATAGATCAATACAATTGTGTTGGAGTACTTAAAGTTAAAAGTTTTGAAGAAAAAAAGAGTGATGCAACAAAACAATGTTTGGATATAGGTTTTAAGGAAGGAACTGAAAATTTTTCAAATTGTGTTCTAAGATTAGTGGCTGCAGACTCTTAAAATACTATAGGATTTTAAATTAGATGAAAAAATTTTTGATATTTATATTTATTTTATTCAATCAACCTACTTTTTCTGAAATCACATTTGAAAAAAAAAAATTATTAAAAAACTTTGATTGTGGAGAAACTAAATTTGGTTTTGAGAATACAATTAATTCTAAAAATCAAAAGATTACAGTGTGGGCATCATTAAGTGATGATCTAAGCTACTCATTACCCATCTCAATAGTGTCAGGAAAATCTGATAAAGATTTTAAAAGTATTTTTACTTTTTATAATGATCCTATCAAATATAAACATACAGATGGAAACACCTACAATTTGATAACTGGATATGTGTTATTTGATCAGTTTGGTGATCAAAAAAGTCTTACTTTAGCATCAGCACTTTATGAATTAGATGAAAAAACTATTAATAATATATTAGCTTCACTAGATTATTTATATGCCGAATATGATGATAAAAAATATATTGATAAGTTAATTGAAAATTTTTTATTTATTGAAAAAGCTTTGTCTGAAAAAGAACCAGTTCAAAATAAAGTGACTAGAGAAACCTGTATCTTAAATAAACTATAGGATTTTATAGGATAACTTGTAGAAAACTTGTAGCAAAAGAGATGAAACATAAAATGGGGCGATGTGAACAAAGAAAACGCAAGTAAACTGTGGAAAATGATACAGGAAGCTGGCGATTATTTGGTGGGTCAACTGCCTGATCACCCCAATCATCCTAAAGGAAGAAACTCATACGCTCATGTTGCTATATGTGTAAAAGATCATTTTAATGCTAGTTATAAAGATATTCCTGATGAAAAGTTTGAGAAAGTTGTGAAGTATATTGAGTTTTTAAAAAAAAATCCTAATTAGAATTTTTTAAAGTCTCTAGTAACCCATCGACATCTTCTTCTTGGGTGTTCCAAGCCGCAACCAATCTTACAGATTTACCATCTAACTCTTCTTCATTCATTTTATAACCTTCTGAATTTAAATGTTCGATCATATTTCTTGGAAATTTTGCAAAAACTTCATTGGCCTCTGTTGGATATGAAAGTTTAACATCTGAATGACGAGCCAATCCTTCGCTTAGTCTTTTTCCCATCTTGTTTGCATGTTTGGCATTTCTTAGCCACACATCATTTGAAATATAAGCATCTAATTGAGCTGAAACAAAACGCATTTTTGATAATAAGTGTCCTGCTCTTTTCATTAAAAATGCAATGTTACCAACTAAATCTTTCTTAAAAAAAATTATTGCTTCAGCTGCAAGACAGCCATTTTTTGTTGCTCCAAATGACAATACATCAATACCTGATTTCCAAGTCATCTCAGCAGGTGTTACATCAAGAGAGACCAAAGCATTAGCAAACCTTGCTCCATCCATGTGCATATTAAGATTATGTTTATGGGCAATATCTGAAATCTTTTTAATTTCATCTAGTTGATAAACCTCCCCAGTTTCACAAACTTGTGTAATGCTTACTGATGAAGGTTGTGTGTGATGCACGATTCCTTTTCCTCCAATTGCTTCATCTAATTCTTTATCAGTTATTTTTCCATCAACTCCTTGTAATGTGACTAGTTTTCCACCTCCTGTATAAAACTCAGGAGCACCACATTCATCAGTATTTATATGGGATAACTTATGACAATAAATGTTTCCAAATGATGGTGTCATTGTCGATAATGCTAAAGCATTAGCTGCTGTGCCTGACGCAGTTGGAAAAACAATTACCTCTTTTTCAAAAATTTCTGAGAATTTATCTTGTAACTCAGTTGAGATTTGATCATTACCATAAGGAGTACTGTCTCCATCGTTTGCTTTAATGATTGCATCAAGAACTTCATGACAAGCACCAGCAACATTATCTGAAGCGAATTTTACCCGCTCCCTTTTTGTTTTAATCTTAGCCATATTATTGTTTTGGAAAATAATCTTTTAGAGTGCCTTCTCTATATACATCGGCTGTACAACAATGAAGTCCTCCACCAAATGCATAAGCATCTCTTAATTCTACTGGCACAACTTCCATACCTAATTTATCTAACTGCTCTGCTTGATAAACTTCACTTTTTTCAACACAAACTGTTTTAGGATTCAAAACTAGCACATTCATGGATAACCAAGTTGATGAATAGCACAAAGGTGGTGGTTCATTATGTGCAGGTTGTGCGCTATCTACAATCTCCCAACCATTATCTTCAAATAGTTTTCTTTGCTCTGGTGGCAATCTTCTTTGTGGGTTGTTTATAATTAAACCCTCTTTAATTGGAGTAAATGTTGCATCAATATGAATTGGGTAAGGGTCACCTGGAAAATTAACAGCATGCACTCTATGATCTTTATAATGTCTCTTTAACCAATCAATTCCTTTTAAATTTGTTGTAAAACCATGTTGAACTACAAGATCCTTACCAAATCTAAGTACATCAGCAGCATCAAATAATGGCTCTTCTTCAGTGGTTACAAAGAATTTATCTTCAGTCCATTCTAATCTTTTTTGAATACCGATTTTATCTGACAAATAATCTTTTCTGTAATCCTTATCTGTTAACCTAGGTTTTGGTGCGGACTCATGTCTCATATTTGGATCTTGATTATAATATTCTTGAAGTAAAGGCCGATAACAAAGATATTCAAACCATCTACAACGATAACTCATGGTTGCTTCTAACATTTCATTTCCAACTGTAAGCAAAACGTCTCTTGGTGGCATGCAACCGAACATGCTTTCAGCTTCCCAATCTGGTGTTGATGTTTTTTGATTAAAATCAATTGGACTGGGGCGATCTACTTTAACTCCTCTTTTTTGAAGCATGTTTGAAAAATCATCTAATAACTGATTAGCTTTATCTACAGTGTCTTTTGTTCTTGGACCAAATTGTCCTCTCATATCACTATCTTCAGGAACTTTTGCATCAAGTGCTGGTTCAGGGGCTGGTATACAAGTACCATCTGCTCTTCCAACAATTACATGCTTTAATGGATCCCATTCATTCCAGCTATTAACAATAGTTTTAGTATCACTCATAAGGATTAAACTTTTATAATATTATGCTCAGGGCCAAAAGGAAATTTTGTAATATTTTCTGCGCCATCTTTACCAATAACCAATATGTCATGCTCTCTATATCCCCCTGCTCCAGGATTTCCTTCAGGGATCATAATCATTGGCTCCATTGAGACCACCATATTTTCTTCAAGTACCGTATCAATATCTTCCCTAAGCTCTAAACCAGCTTCTCTTCCATAAAAATGTGAAAGCACTCCAAAAGAATGTCCATAACCAAATGTTCGGTAGTGTAAGTAACCAAGTTCAACAAATAATTCATTAAGCTCATGACAGATATCAGAACATTTTACACCTGGTTTAATTAGTTCTAATCCACGTTTATGAACTTTTACGTTAGCCTCCCATGCTTTAAGACTTTCATCATCCACATGATCTAAAAATAATGTTCGCTCAAGTGCTGTGTAATAACCTGAAATCATTGGAAACGTATTTAGCGATAAAATATCACCTTTGATAAGTTGTCTATTAGTTTTTGGATTGTGAGCACCATCTGTGTTGATACCTGACTGAAACCAAACCCACGTATCCATATATTCAGCACCAGGATATGTTTTTACAATTTCACGTTCCATACGGTCACGTCCAGCTATTGCAATTTCAATCTCTGTATTTCCTTCTTTAATATTTTTGACAATTTCTTCTCCACCTAAATCTGCAATTCTTGCGCCATTTTTAATGATTTCAATTTCTTCATTGGATTTAATCATTCTAAGTTGCATTAAGTTTTTTGAAACATCGCTAAAAACTGAAAAAGAAAAAATAGAGCCAATCTTTTCTCTCATATCTAAAGTAACATGATCATTTTCAAGACCAATATTTTTGGAGGATCATCTCGTCCTATAATTGAGACTATTGCTCTTAAAAAATTATCTCTTTTCCAATCTGTATAAATTACGTTATCACAATGTGATCTTCTCCAGGGTTGACTAGCATCAATATTAGCTGAAATAGTTGAGATCTTATTTTTAGTAACCACACAACCGTAGGGTCTGCCAAAAGAACAATAAATAAATCCAGTGTAGTAAGCAATATTATGCATTGAGGTTAAAATAACCATATCAAGGTTATTTTGATCCATTACTGTTCTTAAATTATTTACTCTTCGATCATATTCTAATTTTGAAAAAGGAAGTTTTACCTTCTCTCCATTTTTTAATGTAAAGAAATCTGGTCTTTCCATTTAATTTAAACCTATGAATCTTTTATTCCATCTCATTACCAAACTGTAATAGGTAAGGGATATAAAGAGAAAAAAACCACCTATAATCGTATTAGATGTTGGAATTTCGTTTATACCAAATAAAGGTAGCCATACCCAAAAAATTCCACCTATAACTTCTGTTAGAGATAGCAAAGTAAGTTCTGCAGCTGGTATAGCTTTAGATCCAATAGAATATAAAATTAAGCCTAAGCAAACTAAAGTTCCATGAAGAGAAAATAATGAACTATTGTAACTACTAGAAAAGAAAACATAATCGTTACTTAAAATTACAATTGTAGCAATTGTAAAACAAAAAAAACCAGCAAAAGCAGTTGTTGTAAATTTAGGGGTATCTTTACGCCATCTTAAAGTAACTGAAAAAACTGCAAAGCCTAAAGAAGAGGTAATACCAAAGACAAACCCTATTAATGATGTATCTGTACTATTTCCTACAGCCATAATACCAATACCAACTGTTGCGATAATAATTGATATCCAAACATTTAAAGAAATTTTTTCTCTTAAAAATAAAAAGGCAAGTAGCGCTGTAAAAAAAGGCATTGCAGCTA
>JAOHFB010000018.1 GCA_028097785.1 Candidatus Pelagibacter sp.
CTTCCAATTAAATATGTTTCCAAAAAAATAAACAAATTAGAAATAGTTAATAAAGTAAAACTTATAAATACATTTTGGAAAAAAATATTTAATAAACAAGTTAAAATTGGTATCACTGGATTAAATCCACATTGTGAAAGTATTGATAATTTTAATGAAGATAAAAGTATAATTTTACCTACAATTAAAAAATTAAAAAAGCTTAAATATAATATTGAAGGACCGTTAGCAGCTGATACTATTTTTTTAAAAAACAATAGAAAAAAATTTGATTTAATAATTGGCATGTATCATGATCAGGTACTTACTCCTGTTAAAACTCTATTTGAATATGATGCAATCAACATAACTGTAGGCCTTCCTTTTATAAGAGTTTCACCTGATCATGGTCCTAATGAGTCTATGCTTGGCAAAAATAAATCTAATTATCTAAGTTTACTTAATTCAATTAAATTTCTAGACTTTTAAGTGATTAGAGCAAAAAAAAGCTTGGGTCAAAATTTCTTAATTGATAAAAATATAATTGATAAAATAATTAATATTGTATCAATTACCGATAATGAAATTTTAGAAGTTGGTCCTGGAACAGGAAACCTAACTAAAGAAATTTTAAGAAACAATCCTAGTAAAATATATCTTGTTGAAAAAGACACTTTTTTAGCAAAAAATTTAGAAGAAATAATTGATGAAAGAGTTAAAATTTTCAATGAAGACATTCTTAAATTTGATGAATATTCATTATCAAATAACAAAATTATAGTATTTGGAAACTTACCATATAATATTTCAACTGAAATTTTAAGTACATGGATTATAAATTTAAAAAATAACTATTGGTTTTCTGATCTTATTTTAATGTTTCAAAAAGAAGTTGCCGATAGAATTATTGCAAAATTTAATACCTCTGCATATGGAAGACTATCAATTTTAGCCAATTGGAGACTCAATATTAATAAAATTTGTGATATTTCACCTGAAAGTTTTTCACCAAAACCTAAAATACAAAGCTCTTTGATTCATTTCACTCCCAAAATAAACTTTGCTGAAATTGAAGATCCATTAAACTTAGAAAAAATTACAAGAATATTCTTTAATCATAGACGAAAAATGTTAAAAAAACCATTTAATCAAATATTTAATGGGAATAATAATTTACTCAAAAAATTAAACATAGATTTAAACTTAAGACCTCAAAACTTAGACTTTGAAACTTATTATAAATTAACAATTGAGTATGAAAAATTAAGAAGTTAGTTTTTCAACATGATTTCTAATATACTCTAAATCATAATCTTTAGATCCATTATAAATTTCAGCATTAATTAAATTGGTAATTTTAGAATAACAATTTTCTAAATCATCATTAATCACTACATAATCATAATTGATCCAATGGAGAACATCTCTTCCAAATTGCTTCATTCTTTCTTCTACAATTAGTTTATCTTTCATATCTCTATTCGATAGTCTTTCAAATAAAACCTCTTTGCTTGGAGGTAAAATAAAAAAAGTTACTAACTTGTAGTCTAACTTTTTATTTTTAATCTGATCTGCGCCTTGCCAATCAATATCAAATAAAACATTTTTACCTTTATTCAATCTATCAATAACAGGTGTTCTAGTTGTTCCATAAAAGTTGCTAAATACTTTAGCGTATTCAAGAAATTCCTGATTGTTAATAAGTCTTTTAAACTCATCTTCATTTACGAAATAGTAATCTTTATTACTGACTTCATTAGGTCTTGGTTGACGAGTTGTGTGTGAAATAGATGTTTCATAGTTATCCATTTTGGACAACATTTTAACTAATGTGGTTTTACCCGCTCCTGATGGAGAGGATAAAACAATCATTACGCCATCATTTTCTGAGGGCATTTAATTTATTAGTTCGCTTTTCCTTCGATAAACTTAACTGCATCACCGACAGTTAAAATTTTCTCAGCTTCGCTATCTGAAATTTCAGATCCAAATTCTTCCTCAAAAGCCATCACTAATTCTACCGTATCTAAGCTGTCAGCACCTAAATCATCTATAAAACTAGACTCTTCTGTTACTTTTGCTTCGTCGATACCCAAATGATCAGCTACAATTTTTTTTACTTTGCTTGAAACGTCTTCTGACATATTGATCCTTTTTGTTATAAATTCTTAATAGTTTAAAAAGCTATTTTGTCAAGCCATATACATGCCTCCATTAACATGCAATGTTTCGCCATTAATGTAATTAGACTGATCTGAGCTTAAAAATAATACAGCATTTGCAATATCATCTGGCTCTCCAAGACGAGCCGAAGGAATTTTTGATATGATAACTTCTTTAAATTTATCATCAATTTTATCTGTCATTGCTGTTTTAATAAATCCTGGTGAAATACAATTTATATTGATATTTTTCTTAGCGTATTCTGTTGCAAGACTTTTTGACATAGCAATAATTCCAGCTTTTGAAGCTGTGTAGTTAGCTTGTCCTAAATTTCCTGTGTGACCAACGACTGATGTAATATTTACAATTTTACCAGATTTATTTTTTAGCATTTTTTTAATAGCAAATTTACACATTAAGAATGTTGAGGTTAAATTAATATTTATAACTTTTTGCCATTCATCTAAGCTCATTCTAATTGCAAGATTGTCTTGGGTTATTCCAGCATTATTGACTATCCCATCTAAACTGCCACCTAATTCATTTGTAGCATTTTCGATAAATTCTTCAATTTTATCACTTTGAGATATATCAAATTTTAATATTTTAATGCCCTCAAAGTTTTTTTTAAGTTCTTCAAGCTTTTCAATTCTAGTCCCTGAAGCTAAAATATTTACCCCTGCTTCACTTAGTTTTTTAATTATTGAATTACCTATTCCACCTGATGCACCTGTAACAATGATATTCTTTTTTTCTAAATTAATCATATTTTTAAACCTTCAATATCTCCTTGATTATTAATAGTATCTATTTTTACATCTTTGCTAATTCTTTTGACCAATCCTGATAAAACTTTACCTGGGCCAATTTCAATAAAATGATTTACACCACTACTAATCATATTAATTACACTCTCTCTCCATCTAACTCTATTTTCAATTTGTTTTACCAACAAATCCTTAAGCTCAGTAGTATTTGATATTTCATTAGCCGTAACATTTGAGATTAATTTATTCTTACCTTCTTTAAAGTTTAACTTATTTAATTCACTACTCATTATAATTGTTGCTTTATTCATTAAATTGCAGTGAAAAGGTGCGCTTACTGGTAGCTTTATATTCTTAATTGAATTTTCTTTTAAAATTAAAATTAATTTATCTAAATCATTTGTTTTGCCGCTTATCACGATCTGACCTTCAGAATTATCATTTGCGATTTGAGCACTCAAATTTTGCTCATTATCTTTTAAAATTTTTTCAATTATTTCAACTTTTGAACCTAATACCGCTACCATGCCGCCCTGTCCATTAGGAACTGAGTTTTGCATAGCATCGCCTCTTGTTCTTAGGATTTTTAAAGTATCCGAAAAGTTTAAGTAATCTGCACAAGATAAAGCTGAGTATTCACCTAATGAATGTCCAGCAAAATATTTCGCTTTACTTAAATCGATATTAAATTCTTTTCTAATTACACTATAAATTGAATAGCTGATTAAAAATATTGCTGGTTGAGTATTTGCCGTTAAGTCTAACTCCTCTTTCGGACCTTCTAATATAAGCTTGGACATTGGAAAATTCAGTGTATCGTCAGCTTCTTTAAATAGATTTTTAACAAGATCAAACTTGTCATAGAATTCTTTTCCCATTCCTACCATTTGTGAACCTTGACCTGGAAAAATTACTGAAAACATATAAAAAAAACTATTAATTTTGCCTTTTTAACTATTGTAATTAAACATTTATAATAGTATATCCTCACTTTTTATTAAAGAACTTAAATGAATTTATACGAACACACTATCATAGCTAGACAAGACACTTCACCAAGTGAGATTAAGCAATTAACTGAAAAATATTCTAAAATTGTTGAAAAAAATGAAGGTGAAATTGTCAAAACTGAGAACTGGGGTTTGCTAAACTTATCATACCTAATTAAAAAAAATAAAAAAGGTAGTTACATTCACTTTAAAATCAAAGGTAAAGGCAATGTGATCGATGAGCTAGAAAAAAATGAGGCTATAGATAAAAAATTATTAAGATACTTAACTGTTAGAGTTAAAAAATTTGATCTTGAGGCTGATTACTTTGCCAAAAGAGATGATAATGAAAAAAAAGAAAGTTATAAAAACTAATTATGCCTAAAAGACAAAGTGGTAATAAAAAAGGTAAACAAAGCAATTTTGCAAAATTAAGTATTTTCCAACCAAATAAATATAAATTTAAGAAAACTTGTCCATTATCAGGAAAAGGTGCTCCTGAGGTTGACTATAAAAATGTAAGACTTTTAAAAAAATATATGTCTGAAAATGGAAAAATTTTACCTTCAAGAATTACAAATGTTTCACAGAAGAAACAAAGAGAATTATCTCTTTCAATCAAAAGAGCTAGAAATTTAGCGTTAATATAAAATGAAAGTTATTTTATTAGAGAACGTAAAAAGAATTGGCTCTATCGGAGAAGTGATAGAAGTTAAAAGAGGATACGCAAGAAATTTTCTAATTGCTAACAAAAAAGCTTTATACGCTTCAAAAGAAAACATTTCAGAAGTTGAAAAAATTAAAGCAGATTTATCAAAAAAGGATAATGAAAAGAAAAAAGAAGCTGCACAAATTTCAGAACAAATTAATGGTAAAGAGTATGGTGTTCAAAAACTAAGTACTGAAAACAATGAATTATATGGTTCTGTTAAACCAACCGAGATTGCAAAATTAATTCAGGAAGAAAATAAAATTGATATCAAACCTTCAATGATACAACCAATTGAAGAAATCAAGTCTCTTGGAAAATTTAAAGTAAAAATTTCTTTACACTCTGAAGTTGACGCTGAAATTACAGTTAACGTTACTTCAGCTGATACGATACAATAATTATACATTCTTTTCCCCAGCCTTTATTAGTAATTTTATTAAAAAAGATAATTCTGTAAATTATTATTTATGGAAAACAATCTAAGCATCGTTAAAGATCAATTTAAAGAATTGCCTAATAATATTGAAGCAGAACAAGCTGTAATTGGATCGATATTGGTAAATAACGAAATTTTTGATGAAATTAGCACAATTATTTCTGGTGTAAATTTTTATGATCCGATGCACCAAAAAATTTTTGATGCAGTGGATACTTTAATTTACAAAGGAATGCTTGCAAACCCTATTACTTTAAAAAATTATTTTGAAGATGAAAAAGATGATTTAAATGTCCCAGAATATTTAGTTAAAATTACTAAATTTTCTACATCAGTGCGTCAGGCATTAGAATATTCAAAAATCATTTATGATATGTTTGTAAGACGTGAATTAGTTAAAATATCTGAACAAACAATGGATAGTGCAAAATTAAGTGAGCTTGATACTACTGGACAAAATATTATTGAAAACACAGAAAAATCTTTATTTGATTTAGCTGAAAAAGGTTCTTTTAATTCTAATCTTGTTAAGTTTGATGCGGCTATGAAACAAACTATCGAAATGGCATCTGCTGCATATAAAAATGAAGAAGGTATTGTCGGTGTCCCAACAGGTCTAAGAGATTTAGATGATAAGCTTGGAGGCCTTCATCAGTCAGATTTAGTAATTATAGCTGGTCGTCCCTCAATGGGTAAGACATCACTTGCAACAAACATTGCGTTCAATGCAGCTCACAAATTACAAGAAAGTGGTAAAAAATCTTCTATAGCTTTCTTTTCTCTTGAGATGTCATCTGAGCAATTGTCTACAAGAATTATTTCTGAACAAGCAAGAATTAGTTCAAATGATATAAGAAGAGGAAGAATTTCTGATGAACAATTTGATAAATTTTTAGAAACTTCAAAAAATATAGCAGATCTCCCTCTATTTATAGACGAGACACCTGCAATTAGTATTGCAGCCATGAGTAACAGAGCAAGAAGAATTAAGAGACAGCATGGCCTAGATATGGTTGTTGTTGATTATATACAGCTGATGAGAGGAACTACATTTAATAAAGATGGAAGAGTACAAGAGATCTCTCAAATTACTCAGGGACTAAAAGCAATTGCTAAAGAACTTGGTGTTCCAGTTTTAGCATTATCACAACTTTCTAGACAAGTTGAGCAAAGAGATGATCACAAACCACAACTATCAGATTTAAGAGAGTCTGGTTCTATTGAGCAAGATGCGGATGTTGTAATGTTTGTTTACAGAGAAGGATATTACTTATCAAGAAAAGAACCAAGAGAAGCAACAGTTGAACATGCAGAATGGCAAGCAAAAATGAATGAAGTTGCTCACTTAGCGCAAATTATAATTGGGAAACAACGACACGGCCCAATAGGTAATGTAACTCTTGAGTTTGAAGAGAGATTTACTAAATTTAAAGATACTCAAATTAATTAAATTCAAATATAAAAGAGCTAATGTTTGCTCAATTGTATCAAAATAGTGTTCTTAAAAATTCAAAAACAGTATTTATTTTACTTATTATTGCGATATTGAGCTTTGGATACTACTCTAAAGACTTTAGGTTGGATGCTTCTTCTGAAACTTTATTAATAGAAGGTGATCCTGATTTAGCATATTTAAAAGAAGTAACAGAGAGATATGGTTCAAAAGACTTTTTAATTCTTACCTATACCCCTAATGAAGGGATGGTTACTGATAACTCTATTAATAATCTTTTAAGTTTAAAATATAAAATTCAAAGTCTAAATTGGGTTCATAGTGTAATTACGCTTTTGGATGTACCTCTTTTAAGTAATTCAGACGCACCCCTTCAAGAAAGGTTAGAAAGTTTTAAAACTCTTAAAGATGAAGGAGTTGATAAAAATCGTGGGTTTAAAGAAATTTTAAATAGTCCAGTTTTTAGAAATTTTGTAATTAGTGAAAATGGAAATACCAGTGGAATAATTGTTAACATTAAAAAGAATAAAAAATTAGAAAATATTGAAAATTTATCCAAAGAAGAAATTGAAGAATATAAAGATGAAATAAAAAAACAAAATCATAAAAATATATTAGAGATCAGACAAGTTATTCAAAGTTATGGTGATGTGGGAAAAATATATCTTGGAGGAATTCCCATGATAGCTGATGATATGATGACTTTCATTAAAAGTGATATTGTAGTTTTTGGTTTAGGCGTTCTTTTATTTATTATTGCAACTCTGTGGTTTGTTTTTAGAAAGTTAATATGGATAATCGTTCCAATTAGTAGTTGCTTATTTTCAGTTGTAATTATGATGGGCTTACTTGGAATTCTTGGGTGGAAAGTAACAGTTATTTCTTCAAATTTTATCGCCTTAATGCTCATATTAACGATGGCCATGAACATTCATATGAGTACTCGATTTCTTCAATTAAGAAAAGATTACCCTGCTAAAAATAATTTTGAAATTATATCTCTTACTACAAATAAAATGTTTTGGCCTATTTTGTATACTGTCTTTACTACTGTATTTGCTTTTTTATCTTTAATCTTTAGTGGGATTAAACCAATTATTGACTTTGGCTGGATGATGACTTTTGGATTAATTACATCATTTATTATTACTTTTACTCTTCTTCCAACTCTTTTAAATATTGCCCCCACAACAAATATATCCCTAAAGAAAGAACAAGACTCTAAAATCATAAATTTTTTAGGTCTACTTTCTTTGAACAACAAAACTACAATTTTTGGTGTAACAGGAATTATTGTTATTTTAAGTGTGGTTGGAATTAGTAAGCTTGAAGTAGAAAATAGCTTCATCAATTACTTTAATAAAGATACTGAAATTTATAAAGGAATGAAACTTATAGATGAAGAATTGGGTGGTACTACTCCACTTGAAGTAATTTTAAAATTTCCTACGGCTGAAAAAAATGATGTATCAACTGAAGATGATGAATTTGAGGATTGGGGTAATGAGGAAGATGAAAATGATGAAAAATATTGGTTTACTAAAGATAAAATTGACAGAATAGCTTCAGTTCACAATTATTTAGATAGTCTTCCACAAGTAGGAAAAGTTATATCTTTTTCTTCAATCATAGATGTTGCAACACAATTAAATAACAACAAGCCTCTTGGTACTTTAGAAATGGGGGTTTTATACTCTAAAATACCAGAAAGTATCAAAACCGAAATTATTGATCCCTATTTATCTATTAAAAATAATGAGGCTAGAATAAATTTAAGAATTATAGACTCACAAGAGAACTTAAGAAGAAATGATTTGATAAATAAAATAAATTTTGATCTAAAAAATAAAATTGGATTAGACGAAAGTGAATATAAGCTAGCTGGAGTTTTAATTTTATTTAATAATTTATTACAAAGCTTGTTTAAATCTCAAATTTTAACTTTAGGATTGGTGATGATTGGAATATTTACAATGTTTATTATTCTATTTAGAAATATTAAATTATCACTTATTGGAGTAGTACCTAATTTTATAGCAGCATTTTTTATTTTAGGGATTATTGGTCTTCTTGGTATTCCATTAGATATTATGACAATAACTATTGCAGCAATAACTATTGGGATAGCAGTAGATAATAGCATTCATTATATCTATAGATTTAAAGAAGAGTTTAATAAAATTAAAGATTATAATAAAACTTTAAAAAGATGTCATTCAACGGTTGGTGTTGCAATACTTAATACATCTATAACAATTGTCTTTGGTTTTTCAATTTTAGTTTTATCAAAATTTATTCCAACAATTTATTTTGGACTATTTACTGGTCTTGCAATGTTACTTGCCATGATATCTGTTTTAACTTTATTACCGTCCTTAATTTTAACTGTTAAACCTTTTGGAAAATAATTTTGTGATTGATGTTTTAAAGGATTTTTATGAAGCAATATCTGTCATCGACCTTGTATACCTTATCATAACCATTTTATCTCTTATCACCTGTTATAAAAAAGGATTTGTTTTAAGTATTTTATCAATGGCTAAGTGGTTACTAGCTTATGTGATCACATTAATTTTATTTCCAAGAGTAAAAACTTATTTTAAAAATGTGATTGATAATGAATATGTTTTGGATGTAGGCCTTGGAATTATAATTTTTGTGATAGTTATTTTCTTAGTATTGGTGGTTAATAAGGGAATTAGTAAAGCTGTTAACTATACTGGTATTGGCGGACTAGATACAACATTTGGATTCTTTTTTGGTTTTATTAGAGCTTATATAATTGCAGTTTGTATTTTTTCTGGATTTCACATTGTCTACAATCACGATAAATGGCCTATTAATAAAGATCAATCATACGTCTTTCCTTACCTTGAAAAAGGTAGTAATTATCTCATAAAAGAATTTCCTAATGAAAAAACATATCAAGATTCTAAAGAAAAAATTGAAGAACTTTGATCCAAAACTAAAAGAAGAGTGTGGCGTATTCGGTGTTAGTAATGCAAAAGATGCTTCTGCACTTACAGCACTTGGTCTGCACGCACTTCAACACCGTGGTCAAGAAGGTTGCGGAATTGTGACTTTTGATGGAGAAAAATACTATTCTGAAAAAAGATTTGGATTAGTTGGTGATAATTTTAATAAAGAAAAAGTTCTTAAAAACCTTAAAGGAAATTATGCTATTGGTCATAACAGATACAGTACTACTGGTGAAAACACTTTAAGAAATATTCAACCTTTTTTTGCAGATACGAATGCAGGTGGAATTGGAGTGGCCCACAACGGAAACTTGACTAATTCAATATCTTTAAGAAATAAATTAGTTGAAGAGGGTGCAATTTTTTACACAACATCTGACACAGAGACAATAGTTCAATTGATTGCAAAGTCTAAAAGACCAAAAACAATAGACAAAGTCGTTGATGCTATATTTCAAATTCAAGGTGGTTACGCTTTAGTTATGCTGACACAAAACTCTTTAATTGGAGTGAGAGATCCTTACGGTATTAGACCACTTGTGATTGGTAAATTAGGTAACAGTTATGTTCTTGCATCAGAAACTTGTGCACTGGATATAATTGGTGCAAAATTTGTAAGAGATGTTGAAAATGGAGAAATTGTTTTAATTGAAAATGATAAACTAGAAAGTATCAAGCCCTTCCCTCCTAAAAAAGTAAGACCTTGTGTGTTTGAGTATATTTATTTTGCAAGACCAGATAGTATTCTTGATAACAAAACTGCTTACGAGCATAGAAAAAATATTGGTGCTGAACTTGCTAAAGAAAATGATGTAGAAGCGGATATTGTTGTTCCAGTTCCTGATAGTGGTAATGCTGCGGCCCTTGGTTTTGCTCAGTATTTAAAAATGAATTATGAACATGGTTTGATTAGAAACCATTATGTAGGAAGAACATTTATTGAACCAAGTCAAAAAATTAGAAGCTTAGGTGTTAAGTTAAAGTTGAATGCAAATCAGACTACAATTAAAGATAAAAAAATTATCTTAATTGATGACTCGCTTGTAAGAGGCACAACTTCGCATAAAATTGTTAAAATGTTATATGATGCAGGAGCTAAAGAAGTGCATGTTAAAATTGCTTGTCCTGAAATCAGATACCCAGATTTTTATGGAGTAGACACTCCGACTAAAAAAGAGTTGCTTGCGGCTAACAAAACTAATGAGGAAATTTGTGAATATATTGGTGCAAAGTCGTTAAAATTTTTATCTTTAAGTGGATTATATAAAGCAATTGGTTTTGATAAAAGAAATGACACTTACCCACAGCTCACAGATCATTATTTTACCGGTGACTATCCAGTGAAACCTATAGATGAACTTGGAGATAACAAAGTTACTCAATTATCTCTATTAAGCACAGCCTCAAATAATTAGTAATGAAAAAAGTAAGTTTCACAGAAATGAAAAATGGTAACAAAGAGGATTACCAACTTTTAGAAAAGTATGAAAAAGATTTTGAAAGAAAAACTGCTGATAGAATTATTAAATATTTAGCTGCTCAAACTTCAACTCTTGAAGGATATCAAATTACAAGATTAGAGCATTCTTTACAGGCTGCAACAAGGGCTTATAAAAATGGTGAAAGCGAAGAAATGGTTGTAGCAACTTTATTGCATGATATAGGGGATGATCTAGCACCGATGAATCACTCTCAGTATGCAGCTTCAATATTAAGACCTTATGTTTCTGAGAAAACTTATTGGATTATTCAACATCATGGTCTTTTTCAAACTTATTATAGCGCTCACCATTTAGGTGGAGATAGAAATGCACGAGATAAATTTAAAAATCATGAGCACTATGAAGCAACAATTAATTTTTGTGAAAATTATGATCAGTCATCTTTTGATCCAAATTATAAAAGTATGAGTTTGGATGAGTTTTCACCTATGGTTAGAAGGATTTTTTCTAAAACGCCTTATTATTACCTTTAAATTACAAAATAAGATATTATTTAAGTCTAATGATTAATTCTAAAGAACAAATTATTGAATATTTTAAATCTGGAATAAAACAAACTAAAGATTTTAAAATTGGTATTGAGCATGAAAAATTCTTATTCGATAAATCTAGTAATAAAAGGATTGATTATCCAAAAGTAAAACAAATGTTTGAAGCCTTATTAGAATTTGGCTGGAACCCTATTTTAGAGAAAAAGAATATCATTGGATTAAACAAAGGGGGTAAAAATATTACCCTAGAACCTGGTAATCAAATAGAATTATCAGGTGATAAACTAAACCATATTCATGAAGCCTGTGCAGAGTCTCAAGATTATTTATTTGAGTTAAGACAAGTAACTCAAAAATTAGATATTAAAATTGTCAGTGCTGGATTTGATCCTATTTCAAAATTAAATGAAATTCCTAATAATCCAAAACAAAGATATGAACTAATGACAAGAGATATGCCTTTGGGAGGTGAGTTAAGCTTAGATATGATGTACCGAACTTGTGGTACTCAATTGAACATTGATTATAACTCAGAAGAAGACTTTATTAAGAAATTTAAAGTTGTTAATGCAATCGTTCCAATTTCCATTGCGTTATTTGCTAACTCTGGAATCGTTGAAAAGAAAAAAAGTAAATTTTTATCTTACCGATCAAAAGTTTGGCAAAGCACTTCAAGAGGAGGATTGCCTAAAGTATTTTTTAAAGATTTAGATTTTGAAAAATATGCTGAATTTGCAATGAATTTTCCAATTCTATTCATCCAGCATGAAGATCAATATATATCAGGTCAAAAATATTCATTTAAAGATTTTATGGAGGGTAAAATCGATGAAATTGGTAACAGACTACCCACAGAAAATGACTTAACCACTCACCTAAGTACTATTTTTACAGAAAATAGATTAAAAAAATATATTGAACTTAGATCAATGGATACATGTGGTTGGGATTGCTTGTGTGCTGGACCCTCATTTAATATTGGTTTGTTATATGGAAATTTACATGAAGCTTATGATTTAATTTCTAATTGGGATGAAGATAAAATTATTAATGCTTATCTAGAAGCTCCCCAAAAAGGATTTAATACTCAATTAATGGGTAAAGATTTACTGTATTGGGCGGGCACTTTGCTAGACTTATCTAAAAAGGGATTAGATACACGAGATATTTTGAACAAAAAAGGTAAGAACGAAACTTTATTTTTAAATCACTTGCAAAATGTAATTGATAATAAAACAACAAACGCAGATCATATGATTAATAAATTTTCTAAAAATGAAGATTTAACTGAATTATATGACAAATAAAATAGTTGCTGTTCAAGGAAATAACCTTTCAAAAATTAATCCTGTTA
>JAOHFB010000019.1 GCA_028097785.1 Candidatus Pelagibacter sp.
GGGATAACGATGGTGATGGTGATAATGTCAGAACTTGTGATGTTTCTCATTTAACTGATTTATCCTCCGCTTTTTCTAATCAAAGAAATTTTAATCAAAACATTAGCAGCTGGGATACAGCTGCAGTGACGAATATGCAATCTATGTTTTATAATGCAACAAGTTTTAACCGAGATATTGGTAGCTGGAACACAGCTGCAGTGACGGGAATGGATCTTATGTTTTGGAATGCAACAAGTTTTAACCAAGATATTGGTAGCTGGAACACCGCTCCCTGTTCTACCACCAATATCAAATTGAACGCCATCTACAATACAATCTGCGTAAGCTTTAGGAATTAAAAAATTAAATAAAATTAAATAAGTTAGAAAAACTAAAAAAGTTATTTTAGATGAGAATATTTTGTTTAATACCATTGTTGCAATAATCAGTTGCAATTAATGGCTTTTTTTTATATTTTCAGAAGTCGCGATATATATTTATTTAATATTTATTTATCTAAATTTCAAATATTTTAATCTTGCTTAAGTTTTATTGATGTGAAAATTTTAATAGATATTATCTAGAGTAATATTCAATTACTAAATTTGGTTCCATTACGATTGGATATGGAACTTCTTCAAACTTAGGAGTTCTAACAAATTTAACTTTTTTGTTTTTCTCATCCATTTGAATATATTCTGGAGCTTCTCTTTCTTTATTAGCTAAAGCGATATCAATTATTGCAAGTTGTTTAGATTTATCTCTAATCTCAATTGTATCCTCTTCTTTAACTAAGTAACTTCCAATGTTAACTTTTTTACCATTCACTCTTACATGACCATGGTTGATTAATTGTCTAGCTGAGAAAATAGTAGTTGCAAACTTTGCTCTGTAGATCACTGCATCTAATCTTCTCTCTAATAAACCAATTAAATTTTCACCAGTGTCTCCTTTAAGCATAACAGCTTTTTTATAAATATTTCTAAATTGTCTTTCGTTAATGTTACCGTAGTAAGCTTTTAACTTTTGTTTTGCTTGTAACTGAATTCCATAATCTGACGGCTTACCTTGTCTTGATTGACCATGCTGACCAGGTCCGTAAGCTCTAGTGTTGAAAGGACTTTTTGGTCTGCCCCATAGGTTAACCTTTAGTCTTCGATCTACTTTATGTTTAGAGTTTAATCTTTTTGTCATTTAATATTGGGGTTTATAAGCTTACAGAACATTTTGTCAATCAACGTTTTTTCCCTAAACTAGCAAATACACTAGCTAATATACGTGTTTCTTTAGAAGATAGCTCCATTCGGTAGAAAATGTTTCTCAAGTTCTCCAGCATGATAGGCTTCTTTTCTTTGGGTTTAAAAAAGTTAATTTCGTCCAAGTTTTGAATACATAAGTTTGTCATCGAGTGAATTTCCTTTTTAGAAGCAGCTTTTACTTTTTTAGACTTTTTAAAATTAGAAGTCTTAGATTTTACGATACTTGAGACATATTGAGCAATAATAATTAGACTGTGAGATAAATTTAAAGATTTAAACTCAGGATTAGTTGGAATTTGTAACGTGTAATTTGCATAACTAATCTCATTATTTGATAGTCCTGATGCTTCAGATCCAAAAAGAAAAGCTACTTTTTTAGTAAAATCAATTTTTTTTAGATCTTCTAATTGAATGTGTTTAATATTTTTGTTTCTAAATCTTGCAGATGTTGCAATGACATAATCAATATTTTTTAATGCAGGTTCTAGATGATCAAATACTTTGCTTTTGTTAATAATATTTTTAGCACCAACAGATGTTGCTAAAATTTTATCATTTGGAAAAATAGGCTTTGGATCAATAACGGATAGTTTTTGGAAATTAAAATTCTTCATCCCTCTTGCACATGCACCAATATTTTCTGATAGTTGAGGCTTATGTAAAATGAAAGTAATATTATTTGCTGACATTATTATTAATATAATACTTACAAGCTAGCTGGAGCCTTATCTTTAAATAACTTATAATCTAAACTGTCGACTAATGCTTTGAATGATGCATCAATTATGTTTGGTGAAACTCCTATAGTAAACCAGTTAACACCTTTAGAATCTGTACTTTCAATTGAAACTCTAGTTACTGCTTCAGTACCAGTATTTAAAATTCTCACTTTATAATCAACTAATTTTAAGTCTTTTAAATATTCTGAGTATTTTGCAAGTTTATTTACATTTTTTCTAATCGCATTATCAAGTGCATTAACAGGTCCATTCCCTTCACCCTCACATAATATTTTTTGACCATCCACTTCTAATTGTGCTTTTGCAATTGAAATGATTTCACCAGTATTATCTTTTTTGACTGTTACATCATATTCATTAATTAAAATATATCTTGGAATATCACCCATTAATCTTCTAGCTAACAATTCAAATGATGCATCAGCTCCGTCATAACTATAGCCAATAAATTCTCTGTCTTTAACTTCGCTCAAAAGTTTTTTAATCTTTGGGTCATTTTTTTCAATCTGGATACCAATTGATTTTAATCTAGACATTATATTAGATTGACCCGCTTGATCTGAAACTACGATGTTTCTTGAATTCCCCACTTCTTCAGGATCAATATGTTCGTATGTTTTTGGATCCTTTTGAACTGCTGATACATGCATACCTCCTTTATGTGAAAAAGCAGAAGCACCCACATAAGGTAAATGTTTATTAGGTTTTCTATTCAACAATTCATCTAATAATCTTGAACACTGAGTTAAGTTTTTTAAGTTTTCTCGCTTAATATTTAATTCAAATTTTTCACTAAAATCCTTTTTTAAAAATAAAGACGGGATCAAAGACATTAAATTTGCATTACCACATCTCTCCCCTAGTCCATTAATGGTTCCTTGAATCTGTCTAACGCCAGCTTGAACTGCAGCTAAACTGTTTGCTACTGCATTTTCTGTATCATTATGAGCGTGGATCCCTAAATTTTCTCCTGGGATATGTTTTGTAATTTCAGATACAATTTTAGATACTTCGTGTGGAAGAGTTCCGCCATTGGTGTCGCATAAAACAATCCATCTAGCACCTTGATCGTATGCAACTTTTAAACACTTAAATGCATATTCAGGATTAGACTTATATCCATCAAAGAAATGTTCTGCATCAAACATAAATTCTTTACCTGAACCAACGATATGTTTTGCACTCTCACTAATATTTTCTAAATTTTCCTCATTTGATATTCCAAGTGCTACATCAACTTGAAAATCCCATGATTTGCCAAACAAGCACACTGAAGAGCTTTTTGAATTAATTAATGATGCTAACATGGGGTCATTTTCAGCACTATGTTCTGATTTTTTGGTCATTCCAAAGGCTGTAAGTTTTGCATTTTTAAAACCATGATCTTTGTTAAAAAACTCAGTATCAGTTGGGTTAGCTCCTGGCCATCCGCCTTCAATGTAATCTACCCCCAAATTATCTAGTGAATTTGATATTTTCTCTTTATCATCAATTGAAAAATCAACCCCTTGAGTTTGGGCCCCATCTCTTAATGTGGTATCAAAAATATATAGCTTTTCCTTGCTCATTTAAATTTCCAAATTGTTTTACCATCTTTATCTTCTATTAAAACACCTTTGTCTAAAAGGTAGTCTCTAATATTATCAGCCTCAGCATAGTTTTTATCTGCTCTAGCTTTATTTCTAAGTTCTATCTTGTTTTCAATTTCTGTCTCTGAAATATCTATTTTTCCTTTTTTATAATCTAGCCACTCTTCTTTAGTTTCTTGAAGCAAACCAATAAAATTACATGCTGAATTAAATATTTGTTTATCTGCATCATTTCCTTTGTTAGCTTTATCATAAAGTTTATGTAAATTAGCAATGTAACCTGGCGTATTGATATCATCAAATAAAGGTTGAATAATTTCATCTTCCAAGTCTTGGTTGGAAGGTAAATAAGCATTATACCATTTATCAATTGTGTTTTGACAATCGTCTAATAATTTATCATTCCAATCTAATGGTTGCTTATAGTGGGCACTGATCAAAGCTAATCTTAAAACTTGTCCACTAACTTTACCTCTAAAATCTTTAATCTTTAAAATATTACCTTGAGATTTTGCCATTTTTTCATTGGACATAGTAATAAAAGCATTGTGAAGCCAATAATTAGCAAAAACCTTGGTATCATTTGCGCATCTTGATTGAGCAATTTCATTTTCATGATGTGGAAAAATTAAATCTATCCCTCCACCATGGATATCGAATTCATTTCCCAAAAATTTCTTAGACATTGCTGAGCATTCTAGATGCCAGCCAGGTCTGCCCTTCCCCCAAGGAGAGTCCCATGATGGTTCATTTTCTGAAGAAGGTTTCCACAACACAAAATCTTCTGAGTTTTTTTTGTTATCACTGACTTCAATTCTAGAACCAGCAATTAATTCCTCTAATTTTTTATTTGATAATTGACCATAATCATCAAATTTTTTTACTTCAAAATAAACATGTTTGTTATTTTCATAAGCAAAACCTTTTTTGATTAGCTCAGAGACCATCTCAATCATTAAATCAATATACTCAGTTGCTTTGGGCTGTGCAGTTGGGATTTCACAGTTTAGATAATTACAATCTTCACTAAAACTTTTAATTACAGTCTGTGTTAAATCTGAAATAGATATTTTTTTTTCATTTGATGATTTAATTATTTTATCATCAACATCAGTAATATTTCTTACATAAGTGACCGATGAATATTTGTTTTTTAATATTTTAAAAAGAATATCAAAGATTACAATTGGTCTAGCATTTCCAATGTGAGGGTCATCATAAACAGTTGGCCCGCAAACATACATGCCTATATTTTTTTCATCTATTGGAACAAATTTTTCTTTTTTGTTACTTAGATTGTTCGTTAAAAAAATATCTTTATTCATAATTTTAGAAATATACTTAAATTATAGATTTGTTAATCTATTTGATTAGTTTGGAATTTTGCACACTGGAATGGGCTCCATTTTATGCAAATTTTGTTTTCTTATCATTTCGTATTTAGCTCTATTAGATGAGTTTGGATTATCCATCGCTTCTTCTAATTCGTGATATTTTAAACCCAGTTGACCTTCATCCGTTCGTCCATCATCCCATAGACCATCTGTTGGAGCAGCTTCAATTATTTCATTTAAAATTCCAAGCTCTTTTCCAATTTCCCAAACTTCACTTTTGTTACAATCAGCTATTGGAGATATATCAACACCACCATCTCCATATTTTGTATAAAATCCTACACCAAAATCCTCTACTTTATTACCTGTACCAACGACAATCCCTTTGTTTGCAGCAGCTACTTGATAAAGCGTAGTCATTCTTAATCTTGCTCTAGAATTTGCCATACCGTGCTCGTTATTAAATTTAGATAAACTAGAAGAAAAAGCTGAGAATAATTCATCTAAATTTATTGTATGCGCTTCAACATTTTTAAATTTACTAACTAGCCACTCTTGATGTTTTAAACTTAAATCATGTTGTTGTGATTTTTGTTTAATAGGCATCGATAATACAATTGTTTTTAAACCAGTCATTGCACTTAAAGTGCTTGAAACAGAAGAGTCTATTCCTCCAGAAATTCCAATCACTAATGATTGTGCTTTACTTGGCATATTGTTTGCGTAATCTTTAATCCAATTAGATATAAAATTTACTTTTTCTGAAACGTTCATAATTATAAAATATTGTTAGTTGGTATCTTTTACAATGTTTTAAGATGCCGCTCTGTCTGCATTTTTAGAATATGAGCTATTCTTTTTAATCTCATCTGAAATTAAAAAAGCTAATTCTAAAGCCTGATTAGCATTAAGTCTTGGATCACAATGAGTATGATATCTAGAGGATAAATCTCTCTCTGAAATTTTTTGAGCTCCCCCGATACATTCAGTTACATTTTGACCAGTCATTTCAATGTGTAATCCACCTGCATAACTTCCTTCACTTTGATGGCAAGCAAATACATTTCTAACTTCTTTTAAAACACTATTAAATGGTCTTGTCTTAAATCCGGTAGCAGCTTTTATGGTATTGCCATGACAAGGATCACATGACCAAATTACATTTAAACCTTCTTTTTTAATTGCTCTAATTAATTTTGGTAAATATTTTGAAACATTGTCAGCACCAAATCTTGAAATCAAAGTTATCTTCCCTTTTTCATTAGTTGGGTTAATTTTATTACAAAGATTTATTAAATCTTCTGGTTTTAAAGTTGGTCCACATTTAATCCCTATTGGATTTTTAATCCCTTTACAAAACTCAACATGCCCACCATCAAGTTGCCTAGTTCTATCTCCAATCCAAACAAAGTGAGCTGAAGTGGCGTGATTTTCTCCAGTAGTAGAATCTGTTCTTGTCATCGTTTCTTCGAAAGGTAATAATAATGCTTCGTGTGAAGTCCAAAAATTAACTGTTTTTAACCTTCTATTAAAATCTGAATTAATTCCACATGCATCCATAAATGCTAGTGCATCAGCTATTTTATCTTCTAAATCTTTAAATCTTTTTAATGCAGGGCTATTTTTAATAAATCCTAAATTCCAGTTATGAACATTCTTAAGATCTGCAAAACCACCGTGACAAAAAGCTCTTATCAAATTTAATGTTGCTGCAGATTGAGAATAAGCTTTAAATAATCTTTTTGGATCAGGAATTCTTGATTTTTCATTAAATTCCATTCCATTAATATTGTCACCTAAATAACTTGGAAGCTCTACACCATCTTTCGATTCTACTGGCGAACTTCTAGGTTTTGAAAATTGACCAGCTATTCTTCCAACTTTAACAACAGGTAGAGATGCTGAGTAAGTTAAAACTAATGACATTTGCAACATTAGTTTAAATGTGTCTCTGATATTATCTGGATTAAATTCTGCAAAACTTTCCGCACAATCTCCTCCTTGAAGTAAAAATGCTTTACCATCTACCACATCTGCAAGCTGATCTTTTAAATGTCTTGTCTCACCAGCAAACACTAAAGGTGGGAATGTTCCAATCTTATTCAACACTGTATCCAATTCCTTTTTGTTAGGATACTCAGGAATGTGTTTTACAGGATATCTTCTCCAGCTATTTTTTTTCCAATTTTTCATATTCAACCGAGGATTGTTTTAACAGAGTTTAGACTTTATTCAACTGTTACTGATTTAGCTAAATTTCTTGGCTTATCTATATCATAACCTTTTTTAAGAGCTGAATAATAAGCAAGTTTTTGAAGCGGGATAGTTAAAAGAAATGGCAGTAAGTCGTCATTACTAGTTTCTACTTCAATTTTTTCCCAAATGTTTTCAGATACAATTTCATCTTTACTTTTATTGGTGATTAATAAAACTTTAGCTCCTCGTGCTACTACTTCCTGCATATTTGAAATAGTTTTTTTGTAATAGTTGTCTCTTGGAGCCAAAACTACAACCGGCATACCCTCTTCAATTAATGCTAAAGGTCCATGCTTCATTTCACCTGCAGGATAACCTTCAGCGTGAACATAAGAAAGTTCTTTAAGTTTCAATGCACCCTCTAATGCAATTGGATAAGAAAAACCTCTTCCCAAAAACATTGATCCTTTAGCTTCATTAAAAGTTGAAGCAATAGCTTGAACATCATTATCTATTAATAATGTTTCTTCAATTAACTTTGGTAAATTTTTTAGATCTTTAATCTTTTCTTGATAATCTTTATTTTCAATTTCTTTTCTTAATGATGATAATTTTAATGACAAAATATATAATACAAGTATTTGGCCTAAAAATGCCTTAGTCGATGCAACTCCAATTTCAGGACCACAATGAATTGGCAATACAAAATTTGAGTCTCTTGCAATTGAGCTTTCAATTACATTAACAACAGCACATGTTTTCATTTTATTTTTGTTACATAAATCTAGTGCTGCATAAGTATCGGCTGTTTCACCTGATTGAGATACAAAAATATATAAAGTATCATTTTTAAATCTATTTTTTCGATATCTAAACTCTGACGCAATATCAATATTAACATCTAATGTTGTTAATTCCTCAAACCAATACTTTGCCATTAAACAAGAATGGTAAGCAGTTCCACAACCAATCAACATTATTGATTTGATTTCATCTATTTTCCAGGGAAAATTATAAATATTAATGTCATTATTCATGCTATCTACATATTCATTGATACCTGTTTTTAAAGTTTGAGGCTGTTCTTCAATTTCTTTGGCCATAAAATGCTTAAAATCACCCTTGTCGTAATTTTGTTGTTCTGTAGAAAGCTCTAAAACTTTTTTGTTAATTTTTATTCCTTCTTCATTAAAAAAATTAACCTCATCTTTTTTAATAAAACAAAATTCACCATCTTCTAAATAAGTTATCTTATTGGTCATTGATTTAAGAGCATAAGAATCTGATCCAAGATAATTTTCATTAGGACCGTACCCTACTGCTAAAGGAGAACCACGCCTTGCCCCTATTATTAAATCTGGCATATCTTTAAAAATTATTCCCAAGGCAAAACTTCCATGAAGCTGTTTTAACGTTTTTGTAATAGCTTCTTGTAATTCAGTTGTTTTAAGGTTTTCTGTAATAAGATGAACAATAACCTCTGTATCTGTTTGTGATTTAAATTTGTGCCCTTTGTTTAATAAATATTTTTTTAATAATGTTGAGTTTTCAATAATTCCATTATGAACTACCGATACATTTTCTGATGAATGTGGGTGAGCATTAACGCTATTTGGCACTCCATGAGTTGCCCATCTAACGTGACCAATACCAATATTTCCTGAAAGATTTTTTAAGTCAAAATTATTTTCTAAATTTTCTACTCTTCCTTCAGATTTAACTTCATTAATAAAACCATCAGACAAAGTTGCAATTCCAGCAGAGTCGTATCCTCTGTACTCTAATTTCTTGAGGGAATTAATAATACTGCTTGATACTGACTTATTGCTTGAGATCCCTATAATTCCACACATAATTTATTTTCTTTTATAATTCTTTATTTCAGTTTGTATTGATCTTGTTAATGCTAAAGATTTCTTTTTTACACTTTTAGTGATTACTGAGCCAGCGCCAATAATACTTTCTTCTTCTATTGTTAGTGGAGCAACTAGAGATGAATTTGATCCAACAAAAACTTTGTCTTTAATTTTAGTCTTACTTTTTTTAACACCATCATAATTACAAGTAATAGTTCCAGCCCCTATATTAACAGATTTTCCAATCTCACTATCTCCGATATAAGATAAATGATTTACTTTGGATTTTTTTCCAACTGTACTTTTTTTAATTTCTACAAAGTTTCCAATTTTTGATCCCTCTTTTAAAATGGTATCAGGTCTTATTCGAGCATATGGCCCGACCTCTACTTTATTTTCTATTTTACAAGACTCTAAATGTGAAAATGATTTTATAATAACATTATTTCCAATCTTTACATTTTTTCCAATAACAACATAAGGTTCAATTGTTACATTTTTTCCAACTTTAGTATCACTTGAAAAAAAAATTGTTTCAGGTCCAAGCATTTTAACACCACTAGTTAAAAATTTTTTACGGAGTTTGTTTTGGATTTTTTGTAGATTTAATTCTTTCATTTTAAATTGCTTTATATTAAGAATAAGGTTTAATTAATTCACATAATATTTCTTTAAAAAACTTTTGAAATGAAGCAGAAATTTACTATTTTATTTGATTTAGATGGAACGCTGGTAGATACAGCGCCAGATTTAATGTTGGCTCATAACCATGTGATGAAGAAATTTGGTTATCCTACTAAATCAACAGAAGATATACGAAATTTAGTAGGCAAAGGTGCTGGTGCTTTAATTGGAAGATCTATATGGGGACAGGCCAAAAAAGAATTTAGTAAAGTTTTGGATGAAAAAATAAAAGATGAAATGGTTAAAGAATTTGTAAATTTCTATGGTAAAAATATTGTTAATGAAAGTACTCTAGTAACTGGGGTAAAAGATTTTTTAATTTGGTGCAAAGAACAAAATATTTCAATGGCAGTTTGTACAAATAAACAAGAGCATCTTTCTAATGATCTTTTAAAAAAAATTGGAATTTATGACTTTTTTGAATATGTAGCTGGATCAGATACATTTGATTATTGTAAACCAGATCCAAGGCATCTTACTAATGTAGTAGAAATATTAGATGGAGATGCAAAAAAAACTATAATGATTGGTGATAGTGAAACTGATGCAAATGCTGCTAAAGCTGCAGAGATACCAGTTATTCTTTTAGAAAATGGGTATACTGAAAAAAATACAACTGAAATATATCACAATCATCTTATAAAAAATTTCACTGGTGTTGAAAAAATAATTAAAAAATATCTTTGATAATGGTGCAAAAATTAACTGTTTTGTTTGATTTAGATGGAACCCTTGTTGACACAGCACCTGATTTAATTCGCGCACATAATCATGTAATGAAAAAATTTGGCTATCCAACAAAATCTATAAATGAATTAAAAAATGCTGTTGGCAAAGGTGCTAAAGCTATTATGGCAAAAGGTAATGGTAAATGGGAGTGGTTTGATGAGAAAATTAAGAATGAAATGACAGATGAATTTTTATCTTTTTATAAAAAAAATATTTTACATGAGAGCACTCTTCTTAATGGTGTTAAAGAATTTTTAAAATGGTGTAAAAATCAAAATATATCAATGGCGGTTTGTACTAATAAAACTGAACATTTGGCAATTGATCTTTTAAAAAAAATTGAAATTTATGACTTTTTTGAATATGTTTCCGGACATAATACTTTTGAATACTGTAAACCAGATCCTAGACATTTGCTTAAGACTATAGAAATGTTAAATGGTGATAAAAACAAATCAATAATGATAGGTGATAGCGAAACAGATGCAAATGCAGCTAAAGAAGCTGAAATTCCAATGATTTTACTTAAATATGGATATACTGAAAAAAGATCAGAAGAAATTTATCATAATCACCTCATAAAAGACTTCATTGGTATTGAAAAAATAATATCTAAATATCTTTAATATTGATTAATTTTTTTTAACTATTAAAACAAAATTACTATTAAGGAGTTATTTTGTTATTACATACAGTTAAAGTTTATCCATCTAAAATTAACCTTCCTAAGAAAAAGCAACTTGCTTGGAAAATAGCTGAGATTGCAAGTGACAATACTAAATTAAATAAAGATGCTATTGAAATGGTTATAAATAGAATTATTGACAATGCTTCTGTTGCAATAGCATCACTGAACAGAAAGCCTGTAATTTCTTCAAGAGAAATGGCGTTAAAACATTCTAGGAAAAATGGTGCAACTTTATTTGGTGTGAACTCTAAACTTAAATTTGATTGTGAGTGGGCAGCATGGTCAAATGGAACTGCCGTTAGAGAGCTTGATTTTCATGATACCTTTTTAGCAGCTGATTACAGTCATCCAGGTGATAACATTCCACCCCTGTTAGCAGTTGCTCAGCAGAATAAAATTAGTGGATTAGATTTATTACGAGGAATTATTACAGCCTATGAAGTTCAGGTAAATCTTGTTAAAGGAATTTGTTTACATAAACATAAAGTTGATCATATAGCTCACTTAGGACCAAGCGTTGCAGCAGGTCTCGGCTCAATGCTTAAACTTAATGCTGAAACAATTTATCAAGCAGTACAACAAGCATTACATACAACTATCTCTACTAGACAATCTAGAAAAGGCGAAATTTCAAGTTGGAAAGCTTATGCCCCAGCTCATGCAGGTAAACTTGCAATTGAAGCAGTAGATAGAGTTATGCGTGGTGAAGGAGCCCCTAGTCCAATTTATGAAGGTGAAGATAGTGTTATCGCAAGAATTTTGGATGGAAAAAAAGCTAATTACAAAGTGCCACTTCCTAAAAAAGGAGAAGCAAAAAAAGCTATTCTAGAAACCTACACAAAAGAATATTCAGCAGAATATCAATCTCAAGCGCTAATTGATTTAGCTAAAAAACTTAAAACTAAAATACCTAACCTAAATCAAATAAAAAAAATTGATATATTTACTAGTCACCATACTCATTATGTAATTGGAACTGGTGCTAATGATCCACAGAAGATGGATCCAAATGCAAGCAGAGAAACGCTTGATCACTCAATCATGTATATTTTTGCTGTAGCATTAGAAGATGGAGATTGGCATCATGTAAAATCTTATACCAAAGCTAGAGCAAATAAAAAAAGTACTATTAAAATTTGGAAATCAATTAAAACCTATGAAGATAAAAAATGGACTAAAAAATATCATGATCCAAATCCAATGAAAAAATCTTTTGGTGCTAAAGTAGTTGTCACTTTAAACAATGGTAAAAAAATTATAGAGCAACTAGATAGAGCAGATGCACATCCTTATGGAGCTAGACCATTTAAGAGACAAAATTATATTAACAAATTTTTAACATTA
>JAOHFB010000002.1 GCA_028097785.1 Candidatus Pelagibacter sp.
TAATCCATTAACTGCAAAACTAATTGAAGAAATTGGCTACGATGCAATCTATGTTTCAGGTGGAGTGATGGCTAATGACCTTGGTTTTCCAGATATTGGATTAACCACTTTGCAAGATGTTAGTACGAGATCTTATTTAATTTCAAGAGTAACCAACTTACCAACAATTGTAGATATCGATACAGGTTTTAAATCTTGTAAAGAAACTATTGAAACTTTTGAAGAATTTGGAATTGCGGCTGTTCATTTAGAAGATCAAATCGAAAGAAAAAGATGTGGTCATCTTGATAATAAAGAATTGATTACGACTGAGGCCATGGTTGCTAAAATCAAAGAATGTGTGGCAGCTAAAAAAGACAGTAATTTTAAAATAATCGCAAGATCTGATGCTAAAGGAGTTGAGGGAATTGATAAAATGATTGATCGATGTAAGGCTTACATTGATGCAGGTGCTGAAATAATCTTTCCTGAAGCTCTTCAAGATGAAAATGATTTTGAAAAAGTAAGAAAAGAACTTTCTTGTTATCTGTTAGCTAATATGACTGAATTCGGTAAATCAAAGTTGTTTAATTACCAGAAATTAGAAAATTTTGGATATAATATAGTGATCTATCCAGTCACTACTCAAAGATTGGCAATGAAAAATGTCGAAGATGGATTAAGAGACATTTATGTGAATGGACATCAAAATAATATTATTGATAAAATGCAGACTAGAAAAAGACTTTATGAGTTGGTCGACTATGAAAAGTACAACTCACTTGATGAAAAAATTTATAACTTTAGTACGGAAGGACATGAATAATGAGTGATGATATAAAAAAAGGTTTATTAGGAATAGTGGTTGATGAAACAGAAGTTTCAAAAGTAATGCCTGAAATCAACTCTCTTACTTATAGAGGTTATGCTGCTCAAGATTTATGCGAATATTGCAGATTTGAAGAAGTTGCTTACTTAATTTTAAATAAAGATCTTCCAAACTCAATTCAATTAAAACATTTTGAAAAAGAAGAAAAAAATAACAGAGAATTATCAAAGAATTTATATGAGATAATTAAACATATGCCAAAAAAATCACACCCGATGGATGTAGCAAGAACTGCTGTAAGTGTGATGGGATTAGAAGATAAAGAAACTTCAGACTCTTCGCCTGATGCTAATATGAGAAAGGCTCTTAGAATTTTTGCAAAAACTCCAACTGCTTTAGCTGCTTTTTATAGAATTAGAAAAGGACAAAAAATTATAAAACCAAAAAAAGATTTATCGTTTGCTGAAAACTTTTTCTATATGTGTTTTGGAAAAGTTCCTCAAAAAGAAATTGTTAAAGCATTTGACGTATCTTTAATTTTGTATGCAGAGCACAGTTTTAATGTTTCAACATTTACCGCAAGAACTATCACTAGTAGCTTGTCTGATATTCATGGTGCAATAACTGGTGCTATAGCAAGTTTAAAAGGTCCATTACATGGTGGTGCGAATGAGGAAGTAATGCACATGATGAGAAAAATTAAGAAACCTGAAAATGCATTAAAATGGATTAATAATGCTCTTAAAAATAAAGAAGTAGTAATGGGATTTGGTCACAGAGTTTATAAATCTGGAGACTCAAGAGTTCCAACGATGAGAGAATATTTTGGAAAAGTTGCGAAAATTAAAAAGGATAAAACTTTTGAGAAAATTTACGACATAGTTGAAAAAGTAATGATTAAGAAAAAGAATATTCACCCAAATGTAGACTACCCTACTGGTCCTACTTACCATTTGATGGGTTTTGATACAGATTTCTTTACACCTATCTTTGTAATTTCAAGAATTACAGGATGGTCAGCTCATATAATGGAGCAGCACGCTGCTAATAAACTTATTCGACCACTTGCTAAATACAAAGGTAGCAAGCATCGAAAAGTTATGGAGCTAAATTACAGATAATTTATTAGAAAATTAACTAAAAGCTTCTGTCCAAGTACCTTGAGTTGATGCTTTAGAATATTCTGTGGCACGACCTTCAAAGAAGTTCATGTGTTCTACCGCATTAAGCATCGTATCTAACCAAGTTAAAGGGTTTTTCTGTACATCATAAATTGCGTCCAAACCTAATTGATCAAGTCTTCTATTTGCAATAAATCTAATATAATCCTTAACTTCTTGAGCAGTTAAACCCTCCATTGGACCCATTTCAAACGCTAAATCAATAAAAGCATCTTCATGCTCAATGATAGTTCTACACGCTTGATAAAGTTCTTTTTTAAGCTCAGGCGTCCATGTTTCAGGGTTTTCTTTAATAAAATCTTTAAACAATCTTATCATAGAATTACAATGCAGAGTTTCATCTCTAACAGACCAAGTAACGATCTGACCCATTCCCTTCATCTTATTGTGTCTTGGAAAATTTAAAAGGATTGCAAAACTTGCAAACAACTGAAGTCCTTCAGTAAACGCACTGAATACAGCTATTGTTTTTGCTATATCGTGATTTGATTTAACATCAAAACCTTGCATGTAATCATACTTGTCTTTCATCTCTTTATATTTCATGAAAGCTGAGTATTCAGACTCAGGCATTCCAATTGTATCTAGTAAATGAGAGTAAGCTGCAATATGAACTGTCTCCATTGAAGCAAAAGCCGACATCATCATTAAAACTTCAGTTGGTTTAAACACGTTCATGTAATGTCTGATATAGCAGTTACTTACTTCAACATCAGCTTGCGTAAAAAATCTAAAAATTTGAGTTAATAAATTTTTTTCTGATGCACTTAAATTTTTTTGCCAATCTCTAACATCATCACCAAGTGGTACTTCCTCTGGTAACCAGTGAATTCTTTGTTGAGTTAACCACGCATCATAACACCATGGGTATCTAAAAGGTTTGTAAACAGGATTGCCTACTAATAAGCCATTGTTATTTTTTTGTGGTTGAATAATTTCTTGTTTTATTTTTTCTGCTACTGACATGATAGGCACTCCTCGTATTCTGGTTCTTCAGTTTTGGTTGCTTTATTTTTATAAACGTTGGCCAAAACATCTGTTGATTTTGCATCATTGATATTTTCAGCTCTTTGAATTGATTTTGATCTACAGTAGTAAAGGCTCTTCAATCCTTTTTTCCAAGCATCAAAATGAATTTTATGTAACTCTCTTTTATGAACGTCGGCTGGTAAAAATAGATTTACTGATTGAGCTTGTGATATATACGGAGTTCTGTCTCCACTCAATTCAATGATCCACTTTTGATTTAATTCAAATGCAGTTTTAAATACATCTTTTTCTAAATCAGTTAAAAAATCTAAATGAAATACCGAACCTTGATTAGTTGTGATACCAGACCAGGTTTCATCATCATTTTTACCATGACTTTCTAATATTTCTTCTAAATACCTATTTCGTACGTTAAACGAACCAGATAGAGTTTTATGTGTATAACTGTTAGCTGCAATTGGTTCTACTCCAGGTGATGCACCACCACATATAATTGAGATTGAAGCAGTTGGGGCAATTGCTGTTTTGTTTGAAAATCTCTCTTGATATCCATACTCAGCTGCATCTGGACAAGCTCCTCTTTCTTCAGCTAAATCTTTTGAGGCTTTATTAACTTGTTCATCAATTTGTTTAAATATTTTTTTATTCCAGGATTTTGCCATTACAGACTCTAATGGAATTCTATTTTTTTGTAAGAACGAATGAAAACCCATTACACCCAATCCAACACTTCTTTCTCTCTCCGCAGAATATTTTGCATCTTTAAATTGGTCTGGAGCTTTTTTTATAAAATCAGTTAAAACATTATCTAAAAATCTCATTACATCACTGATCATGTCTGGATCATCTTTCCATTCATCATACTTTTCTAAGTTAAGCGATGATAAGCAACAAACAGCTGTTCGATCTCTTCCATCTTTATCAATTCCTGTAGGTAAAGTTATTTCGCTACATAGATTTGATGTCTTAACAGTTAGGTTAGCAAGTTTATGATGTTGTGGAATTAATCTATTAACTGTATCGATATAAATAATATAAGGCTCACCCGTTTCAATTCTTGCAGTTAATAATCTAATCCATAAATTTCTTGCAGATATTGTTTGTTGAACCGTACCATCCGCAGGACTTTTTAGAGCCCATTGTTCATCAGTTTCAACAGCTCTCATAAAAGCATCTGAAAGCAGAACACCATGGTGTAAATTTAATGCTTTTCTATTTGGATCACCACCAGTAGGTCTTCTCATTTCAATAAATTCTTCAATTTCAGGGTGATCAACTGGCAAATAACAAGCAGCAGATCCTCTTCTTAAAGAACCTTGACTAATTGCCATGGTTAAAGAATCCATAACTTTAATAAAAGGTATTATTCCCGATGTTTTTCCAACTTTACCAATTTTTTCACCAATAGATCTAAGGTTACCCCAGTAACTTCCAATACCACCACCTTTTGCAGCTAACCAAACATTTTCACTCCAAAGATCAAGAATTCCTCCTAAACTATCTGAAGCTTCATTTAAAAAACATGAAATCGGCAATCCTCTTTTGGTTCCCCCATTAGATAAAACAGGTGTTGCAGGCATGAACCATAGGTTGCTTATATAATTGTAAATTCTTTGTGCATGCAAATTGTCATCAGCATATGAACTTGCAACACGTGCAAATAAATCTTGAAAAGATTCGTTGTGACCTAAGTATCTATCTTTTAATGTTGCTTTACCAAAGTCGGTTAAGTTTGCATCTTTGGATCTGTCGATTTTAATTATAATTCCCTTGTCGTTTTGAAAAAGTTCAGTTTCAGTACTTAAAGAAAAAAGATCAGGTCTATTTCCTTTTGAAACTTCTTTAACATCTGGGCTATATTCAGAGACAGCTTTCTTCAGGGCTTGTGATAGAATCTTATTCATAATTTTTATTATATTTTGTTATTACGACGAAAACAACTATATGTTGTATGCGCTTAGTGTTAATATACTATATAAACAATTAATCAACAGAACATCTATAGAACGCGACAAAATATATTTCAATAAAAAAATTTAAAAAAGGTTAAGTAATCAACAGATGAATCGAAATATAAAAATAGATCCATACGGTTTTAGAGAATATGACGCTCGCTGGTTGTATGAAAAAGACATAAGCAAGGATGGAATCACGAATCTTGGTAAAGGTTTGGGTACACAAATAAAAAAACATACTCAAAAAGAGAATCCAAGAGTAATCGTTGGACACGATTATAGATCTTACAGTGAAGAAATAAAAAGTGCTCTTAAAAAAGGCTTGATCTCAACAGGGTGTTATATTGAAGATGTAGGTCTTTCTTTATCTCCAATGGTCTATTTTGCACAATTTAATTTAGATGCTGATGCTGTCGCAATGGTTACTGCAAGCCATAATGAAAATGGATGGACTGGTGTAAAAATGGGTATCAAAAAAGGTTTAACTCACGCCCCAGAGGAAATGAAAGAGTTAAAAGAAATTACCTTAAATGAAAAATTCTCTAATGGTGAAGGTAATGAGAAACAAATTGAAAATTTTCAACAAGTTTATAAAGATGATTTAATCAATGGTAATAAGATTAACAAAAAATTGAAAGCAGTAATTGCTTGTGGAAATGGTACTGCTGGAGTATTTGCCCCTGATATTTTAAGAGGAATTGGTTGTGAGGTCATCGAGCTTGATTGTGAATTAGATTGGACTTTTCCAAAATATAATCCAAACCCTGAAGATCTTGAAATGCTACATGCAATAGCAAAGGCTGTTAAAGATAATAATGCAGATATTGGGTTTGGTTTTGATGGTGATGGAGATAGAGTTGGTGTAATTGATAATGAAGGTAATGAAATATTTTCAGATAAAATTGGTTTATTAATTGCAAGAAACTTGTCTACAAAACATAAAAATTCAAAATTTATTGTAGATGTAAAATCAACAGGATTATATTCAAAAGATAAGATTTTATTAGAAAATAATTGTGAAACTATTTATTGGAAGACAGGACACTCTCATATTAAAAGAAAGGTTAATTCTGAAAAAGCATTAGCAGGGTTTGAGAAAAGTGGACATTTCTTTTTTAATCAACCTTTAGGATACGGTTATGATGATGGAATTAATTCAGCTATTCACGTGTGTCATCTATTAGATAATCAAAATAAAAAGATAAGTGAAATCATTAATGATCTACCAAATACTTATCAAACCCCTACAATGGCTCCCTTCTGTAAAGACGAAGAAAAATATCAGGTAGTTGAAGAATTAGTTAATCAGGTTGAAGAAATAAAAAATAACAAAACCCTAATTGATGAACAGGTAATTACGAAAGTTCTAACAGTTAATGGAGTAAGATTTTCTTTTGAAGATGGCTCATGGGGACTAATTAGAGCTTCTTCGAATAAGCCTTCATTAGTAATCGTAACAGAAAGCCCAACCTCAGATGATCGAAAGAAGAAAATCTTTGATTTTATTGATGATTTACTCCAAAAAACTGGAAAAGTTGGTAAATATGACCAAAAAATATAGTCTATAAAATTTAAATTATAAAAATCAATTTTCCAAAGATTTTATATTTATAAACTTGTTTGTTAAGTTTTTGTTGTTTTTCTTTATTTCACTATAGAAATTCCAAGCGAGTACAAGGATTGGGCTTTTGTTATTTTTTATCTTATTTTTTGAATATATTGGGATATTAACGCCCGGAACATATTTATTATGCTTCAACTTATTATCTTCTACTATGAAATCAATTTCTTCAGAAATACCAAAAAAATTTAATGAAGTAGTCGCTTTAGCTGGAGCTCCGTAACCAATAACCCTATTTGATTTTTTTTTAAGAATTTTGAGATTGTTTAAAACATTTTTCTTTATTTTTAGTATTTTATCTGCAAAAATCTTATAAGTTGAAAATTTTTTAATCCCATAATTTTCCTCAATTCTTAAAAGTTTGCTAACACTTTTATCTACTTTTTTATTCAAATTTTTACAGACATATATTCTTAAAGAACCTCCATGGGTATTGATTTCTTCAGCTTTATAAATTTTGCTACCTAAGTTATCAAAGAAATTTTTTATACTTGTTAATGACCAATAATTATAGTGTTCATGATAAATGTTATCAAAAGTCAAATCTTTCAAAGTTTTCAATAAATATTGAACTTCAATAATCGCAGTACCATTTTTTGACAAAAGTTTTAATATACATTCACCCATTTCTTTTAAATCATCTGAATGAGCAAATACATTTGAAGCAAGAATTAAATCTGCCTTATGTTTAATTCTTTTTAAAGATTTATAGTTTAAAAAATCATTAAGAGTTTTAATGCCTTTTTTATTAGAAATTTTACATAAATTTTTCGCAGGTTCTATACCTAATAAATTTTTTATTCCTAATTCTTTAAATGGTAACAAACCTACTCCATCATTACTACCAATATCAATTATTTGAGATTGTTTATTTAATTTAAATTCTTTAAAATATTTTTTTGACGCTTGTTCGAAATGTGATCTAAAAGATTTTGAAGTAGAAGATAAATAATAATAATTACTAAACATTTTCTTTGGATTTACCGAGACAGATAATTGAACATTATAACAATCTAAACAAAAATTTAATTCTAGAGGATATGTATCAAATTTTGATTTTTTATTTTTAATTAAGTTGTTAGCTAGAGGTTGAAAACCTAATGAAAGTATTCTTTTCAAATTTTTACTACCACAACATCTGCAATCAAATTTATATGAGTACAATAAATTTTTTTTTATAACATCATCAACGAGTTGATAAGGTATGGTATGAGTAATACCATAATTTTTATGCTCTCTTTCTCCTCTTACTAAATTTAAGAAAATTGAGTCTTTGGTAAACACCATTGTATGAGCTACATTAGGTTTTGTAACAATTAAATCTCCTTCATTTACTACATGAGTAACTACCTCTGAATTTTTGGTTATTAAATCCTTATATAAACTTATAAATTGTCCTTTTACTAATAGACATTTTTGTTCTTGTACTGGATGAAAATGATTTGCTCTAACTGTTCCTTTTTTAGACTCAATATAACCTATCAAATTAATTGGTTCTGGAAGTTCATAATTACTTATCTTTCCTCTTGTATCGATAAATTCATTTTGACCTTTAAAAATATGTTCTAAATTATTTTCATTTTTAACAAATTTCCAATTTTCAACCATTTCTTTTACAGAGTTTTCCAAATTATATATAAATTTAAAACCTGTTTTTAAAAGCTTTTTGTTGGATAGAGTATATCCCAAATTAGGAGTCGCATCTTTTGTGATAATTAATTTTATTTTTGGATTAATTTTTTTACAAAGTTCAGCTACTTTTTTAACTGTTGTTTGTTCATTAACTAAGTGAAAAGTTTCATTTTTAATTTCTGTATTATCTTCAACAAACTTCATACATCTAACTACATCTATTATAGAAATTAAGCTTTTTAACTGTTTTCCACCTGAAAATAATTTTATTACTCCATCTTGAGATGTAATCTTTGAAAATAAATTTGGCATAATGTTTATTCTCATCGTATCAAGAGAATATCCATAAACAGAACCAAGACGTAAGATTACATGATTTTCATGATTTTTCTTTATATCAACTTCGTTTTGGTTTTTGCTTTTTGCATACATTAAAATAGGTTTAGTTTTCTCCCCTTCTTTAATATTTTTTTTTGCTTTTTTTAATCCTTCAAAAACTACATGTGTTGATGGAAAAATTAATTTACATTTTTTAGATATTGAATTTATAACGTTATTAGTTCCTTCTATTGCTATGGACCTAATTCTTTCATCAAGTTCTGAATTGGCTTCAGTTTTTACATAGGCAACATCTGTTACTCCAGCTAAATGATGAACAACATCAGCCTCATTTAAATGTTTATTCAAAAAATCCTTATCAAGAATATGACCTTGAAAAAATTCAATATTCCACTTTTTTAATTGATTTATTCTTTCTGATATAAACCGGCTATCTATAGCAATAATTTTATTTTTCCAACTTTCCCCAGAATAAATTCTTGAAAGTTCAGTTCCTAGATATCCTAACGCACCTAAAATTACTATTTTTTTCATTAATTAAATAAATCTACCAATTATTATTTGATAAATAACAGAAAAAATATGATAAAATTTAATTTTTTTTCCATCTTCATGTGTTCTACCATTATAATTTATAGGTACTTCAAAAAAAACTTTTCCTTTTTTTACTACTTTACATAATATTTCCGCATGTTGCTCAAAACCATTTGTTTTTAATTTGCTATAATTCAAAAGTTCTTTTTTAAAACATGCATAACAAGAATAAACATCAGTAAAAGTTGTTTGATATATTATGTTAAATAAAAAAGTTATGAAATAATTTCCGATTTTGTTAAAAAAATGATGAGATCTTGTATAATCAGCATAATTAAATCTTGATCCAATAATCAAATCTGGAGAAAACTTATTAATTAAATTAATAAACTTTAAGAAATCGACAGGATCGTATTCTAAATCTGCATCTTGAAAAGTAATGTACTTGCCTGATGTTTTTTCTAAAGCACTTTTTACAGCATTGCCTTTACCTTTATTATGAATGTTGCTAATCAAACAATCATATAGACTCTTATTTTCATCTAAGATTTTTAGAGAATTGTCGTTAGATCCATCGTTGACGACTATAATTTCAATTGATTGATTCTTTTCTTTCAATTTTGAAAGGTTTACCAAAACGTCTAAGATAGTTTTTTCCTCATTATAAATTGGAACGATTATGCTTAATAGTTTTTCATCATTCATAGAAATCACTTATTAATACATTATACTTAAATAACAAATATAAATACAATTATTACGTGTTAAAAAAATAGATGAGAATCAGTTATTATATTTAACGAGGTGATGGAGGGAGACTGAAATCACCTCTTTCTATTTAAAAGCCATCCTAATTTTATTTATAGCTTCTTTTAAGGCTTTAGCTGAATAACATTTACCTTTAACAACCCAAACAGATAAAGGCCAAGAGCTATCTTTTTTGTATCGAGCAATAATGTGAATATGTAATTGAGGAACTACGTTGCCAACTTTTTCAACATTAAGTTTGGAAGTTTTAAATAATCTTTTAATAATTTTGCTTACATATACAATTTCTTTTATAAGAAGAATTTGATCTTTAGCACTAAGGTCACTCATGTCAGTCATCTTACTTCTTTTGGGAATTAGAATTACCCAAGGGAATTTAGAATTATCATAAAGCCTGACAGTGCATAATCTTAAATCTATTATATGATGAGATGACTTCAAAAATTTCTTATCTATCTTAAAAGACATATTTATAATTTTATATATTCGTAGAAAAACTTAATTGCTACGATTAGTAAGAAAATACCAAGGAGTTTACTAATTTTATTTTTATCTATTTTGTGAACAGTTCTTGCACCCAATCTTGCCATAAAAGTTGTAATTGGAATAAAGATTAAAAAAGCTGGCACATTTAAAAATCCAATACTAAAAGGTAAATTTGTTTTTAAATAACTTCCTGAAATAAAAAAACCTGTAGCACCAAACAATGCAATTAGAAAACCAATTGCTGCTGCACTACCAATTGCTTTATTAATTGAATAACCAAAAAACTTAAGAATTGGTACATTCATCACAGCACCACCTATACCCGTTATAGCTGAAATAAATCCAACAATTGAACCAAGTATGATTTTTAAATATAGTTTCATTTCAGATATTATATTTTGTTCTTTTTCTTTAATTAAAAGTAAATAAATTCCTAAAATAAATATTACGATTGAAAAGAAAAGTACTAGAGGTTTTGTTTTAACAGTTGCGGCAAATATTGCTCCCAAAACAACTCCTACAACTACAAAAATACCGTAGCTTTTAACTACGTTAAAATCCACCGCATTAAATTTATGATGGGTTAAAACTGAAACTATTGACGTTGGAATTATTATTGAAAAAGAAGTTCCAACTGCTAAATGCATTATATACTGTTGATCAATTCCTAATGATCCAAAAATATAATAAAGAAATGGAACTGTGATTAAACCACCCCCTATCCCAAATAAACCAGCAACAAACCCAACAGGCACTGCAGTTAATGCCATTAATAATATAAAATAACTATATTCGTTTGCTAAAATTGAATTAAGCAGAATGCCCTACACCTGTATCAATATTATTGTACTTAATCTTATCCATGATGTGATCAATTTTTTTAACATCAGCATCTCTTACACACATATTTTCACTTAAATATCTTTTCCAGTAACTTGCTCCTGTTTGACCATGAAACAAACCAATAGTATGTCTCATTATTTGATTTAATCTTGTGCCTTTTTTGATTTCATCTTTTACATATGGAATTAATTGCTCAATCACATCTTGTCTACTTGGAACTTCTTCATTACCAAAAATTTCTTTTTCAATATCTGCCAACATATAAGGGGTGTGATATGCTGCTCTACCAATCATTACACCATCTGTTTTTCTAAGATGTAGTTTTATTTGGTCTACAGCTGTTATACCGCCATTTATTATTATTTCTTCATTAGGAAAGTCTTCTTTTAATCTATAAACATAATCATATTTCAAAGGAGGAATATTTAAATTTTGTTTAGGAGTAAATTTTCCAAGCATTGCTTTTCTTGCATGAATAATAAAAGTTTTAACTCCAGTTGACTTTAAAGTTGTAATAAAATTATGAAAATTTTCATAATCCTCAACATTGTCATATCCAATTCTAGTTTTTATCGTTACTGGTAAATTAGTTGAGGCTTGCATTTTGCTTAAACAATCAGCAACCAAATTTGGCTCTTTCATTAAACAGGCTCCAAACTTACTTTTTTCAACTTTTCGACTAGGACAACCTAAATTTAAATTTATTTCATCATAACCAAAATCTTCACCTATTTTTGAAGCCTCAGCTAAAAGCTTTGGGGAAGATCCACCTAATTGAAGGGCAACAGGTTTTTCATTGATATTAAATTCTAATAATCTTTTTTTATCTCCTCTGTTGATTGCTTCATCAACAACCATCTCTGTGTATAAAAGTGTATTTTTAGAAATCAGTCTTAAAAAGTAACGCTCATGACGATCTGTACAATCCATCATAGGAGCAACTGACACTTTCCTATTCATGATTTAACTTTATATTATTTTGTTATGAGTTTGAAGCTTCTGTATCTTCTATAATTGCTTCTGCTTCTTGATTTTCTTGTTCTGATACTTCATCTAAAGAAACTTCACCTTGTTCATTCATCGTTTCTTCTCCAGCTGAAACATCTACATCTGGTTTAGCTGTTTCTGATAGTTCTGCTAAATCTTCTTGAGATACTTGTATTTTTTCTGGAGTTTTTCTTGCTCTCTTAGATGGCAAAATTGGTGTTCCACTTTTTGAAATTTCACCTTTGTACATATTTTCAAAATCATCACCTATTTCTTCATCATCTTCAGAACCATCATCTACTTGCTCAACATGTTTTCTAAGCTTGTAAACAGCACTTTCTGTTAAATCTGATACTTTGATTTTTTCTTCTGCAATTTCTCTTAATGAAATAACTGTATTTTTATCGTTGTCTCTATCTAAAGTTGGCTCGATGCCTGAATTTAATTGAGTGGCTCTTTCCTTAGCAACAAGTACTAATTCATATGGGCTCTCTACTTTATCGATACAATCTTCTACTGTGACTCTTGCCATGGGCGATTATTTATACCTCGAACCTTAAAAATGCAAGGATTTTCTAAATTATTACTGGATTAAGCTTTTTTCTTACTAAGAAAAGAAGGATTAATGAAATGAATATATATGTGCCTGATACAACAGCAATATCTCCAACAGTAAAACCTATATCTATTAAATATCCAAATAAAGCAGTTCCAAAAGCAGTAGCAAATACCATTAATGCTGTTGTTAAGGCTTTAATAGATCCTAGATATTTAACTCCATACAGTTCTGCCCAAGTAGATGATCCTAGTATATTGGCAAAACCATTAGATATTCCTACTAAACCTAAAAATATAAATGCTGTAACTGGCGTATCAAAGAAAAACAGAACTATTACAGATAATAAAAGAGGAATATTCATATAGATTAATAATTTTCTACTTGTGAATTTATCAATTAAAAAACCTGATAAAAATAAAGTAAGAACTGACAGCACTGAATAAGACATAAATGATTGAGCGATAACATAAGGTCCCCATCCTTTTGAAGTTTGAACAAAAGACTGAAAAACAGCAAAGCCTGTGAAAATCCATGGCATAGCTAACATATTGGAACTTATAATATAAAATCTATAATCCTTTATAACTTCACGTCTCTTCCATTGTTTAATTTCAACTTCTTTAATATTTTCATCATTAGCTTCTCTAGAGTCTAAATTTAAATTTTTGATTAATAGAAATGATGCAATAGGAAGAATAATTAAAACTGAAATAGAAAAAATAAGCCAAAGATTTTGCCAATCAATAAAGGTTAATAGATAAACCATGAGAACAGGCATAATAAATTCTGCAGATGAAAGTCCAAACCAACTTATGCTTAAGGCTCGTCCTCTAGTTTTAGTAAAATACCTAGAAATAGTTGTCGAGGCCGTATGAGACATCATTCCTTGTCCTGAAAATCTCATTAAAAAAATTGCAATAAATAATAAAAAAACTGAAGTTATTCTTGAAAAGAAAAAACAAGCAAATGATAAAAGAATAATTACAAAAAAAGCGAATTTAAAAATATTTACATCATCTATTTTTTTTCCAACCCAAATTAATAAAAGACTACTGCATAAAGTTGCTGATGCATAAATTGAGCCAAATTGTCCATGAGTGATAGATAGTGCCTCTCTAATACTAGAATTAAAAAGACCTAAAAAATAACTCTGTCCAAAACTAGAAAAAAATGTAAAAATAAATCCAAATAGAATTACTTTAAACTTCAAACTGTTAAACATAGGAAATAAAAAATATGTCTTTTAATGTTGCTTTCATAGGTCTAGGTGTCATGGGTTATCCAATGGCAGGTTATATATCAAAAGCCGGTCACAATGTAACTGTTTATAACAGAACAGCTGCTAAAGCTGAAAAGTGGGTTACAGAATATAAAGGGGCAAAAGCTGATACACCTGCAAAAGCTGCTGAGGGTGCTGACTTTATTTTTACCTGTGTTGGAAATGATGATAATTTAAGAGAAGTGTCTCTTGGAGAAAACGGATTATTTAATACCACTAAAGAGGGTTGTATTTACATTGATAATTCTACAGTATCAGCAGAGATATCAAGAGAACTTTATCAAGCTGCAAAAGATAAAGGATTTGATTTTTTAGATGCACCTATTTCAGGTGGTCAAGCGGGTGCTGAAGGTGGAATACTAACTGTAATGGTTGGTGGTGATGAAGATGTCTTTAAAAAAGCAGAGCCAGTTATTGATTGCTACAGTCGTAAAGTAAAATTAATTGGTAAATCAGGAAGTGGACAATTAACTAAAATGATGAACCAAATGTGTATAGCTGGAGCTGTACAAGGTTTGTCAGAGGCTATTAACTTTGGAATTAATGCTGGATTAGATATGGATATTGTAATGGAAACGATATCCAAAGGTGCTGCTCAATCTTGGCAAATGGAAAATAGATATAGAACGATGACTGATGATGTATTTGATTATGGTTTTGCGGTAGACTGGATGAGAAAAGATCTTGGAATTGTAATTAAAGAAGCTAAAAAAAATGGTTCACCAGTTCCAATTACAGAACTTATTGATGGCTACTATGCAAAAGTTCAAGAAATGGGTGGTAACCGTTGGGATAGCTCAAGCTTGATTGCTCTATTAAAAAAGAAAAAATAATCTGTGACTGATATTGTTCCTTATTACGAGGACTTTACTGAGATCAAAAAAAAAATTTGGTCAATGTTAACTAATGCAGTTAAAGATAGAGGCTCACCTTTTAGAATACCTGTATTTATTTGTGGAAACCAATCTGACTTTGATGGACGGATAGTTGTTCTTAGAAAAGCAGATGAGGCTAATAATTTAGTTCAATACCATAGTGATATCAGGTCAGATAAAATTGCTAAATTAAAAGCTAACAAAAACGCTGCAATGTTATTTTATGATAAAGAAGAAAAGATCCAAGTTAGACTAAAAGTAGAATGCACTGTTAATCATGAAAATGAAGTTACAAAAGAGTCTTGGTCTAAAACTCAACATATATCTAGAAAATGTTACTTAGTTGATAATGGACCTGGAACTGAAAGTGACATTCCAACCTCAGGATTAAAACCAGAACTTGATAATTTTGATTACACAAAAGAACAAAGTGAAGAAGGATATAAAAACTTTACTGTTATTCAGTGTAAAATGAAATCTATTGAATGGCTTTATTTAGCTGCCAAAGGACATCGTAGAGCTAAATTTGATCTAGAAAATAATAAAGATAATTGGTTAATTCCTTAATTATCATGGAAAATTTAGATAAAAAATTAGAAGAACAAATTACATTCCTTCAGCAGGAGATTTCACAATTGAGTAGTGAGCTGTACTCACAACAAAAAGAAATTAAAGATCTAAAAAAACAAATTATAAATCTTATTAATAGAATTGAGGAAATAGATAGTGAGAATGTTCAAAGCCTTATAAGTGAGGATAAAAAGCCACCTCATTATTAAGGTTTTTTATATTTACATGCTATCAATTAATCTTTGATTTTTACAACGATCAATACCATCTTTTGTAGAAAACAATTTTTTATGAGTAAATTTTCCAACATTTTTTTTACAGAATACTTCATAAGGGTCCCAAGGATTTTTTGATGTTGGTGTAAGAAATATAGAGTCTGCTAAATCAGGACAGCCTTCAATGCCATGTTTGTAATAAGTATCATTTTTACTATCTATTTTTGTTGTAACATCACCTGACCCTAAAACATCAGAGCCTTTAACGTGTGCCCCTCTATAAGTTCTTTTTCCACAATCATAAGCTGCTCCTTGTGTGTGAAATAATTCATGTAAAATTACAATTTCCATGCCTTTAGATCCATATGATTTGATTGCAGGTCCGTATAAGATTGTGAATAATGGACCACCTTCACCACCATCACTATTTCCATGTTTACTATTAAATCCAGAAATAATTGCATATACTTTTTTAGGATTATTAAATCCTTGTTTAAATAATTCTTTGTAAATTAGACCATTAGGGTGGTCAGGTTCATCAATTTGTTTCCTAGTTAAATTTAATCTAGCAAAAGAAACATCTAGTTTTCCATTTTGTAAAAAATCATATTTAAATTTTTGACCTATGCTATTAGATTTTTTATTTTGAGATGACCATTTCAAAAAATTTTCATTCACTTTAATTGCTAGTTTCTCAATATAACCATTAATATCCCATTCTTTGTCTTTACCATTTTTTAATATCGCATAAATAAAATGGACTTGATGATCATTAGTGGAGTCTTCTCTATCAACTAATGATCGGTTAATTTTGTCATCTTCTCTATTTAAGAACTGTAGTTCGTTTTTTTGATTTGAATAAGATATGATTTTTTCTTTTTTTTCTTTATATGGTTTGCTTAAATCCCAAACAATTTTGTCATTAATAGCAAATAAATAACAGTCATCATTAATTTTTTTCTTTTTTCCATATTTTAAACAAGCTTTGTATGTTTTTTTATGAGACTTATCATTTATCTTTTTAAAAGAACTGTAACCTGAGTTCCAATGTATTTCTCCTTTTTGTAATTTCTCTTTATCAAAAGAGATATAAAACAAAACTTCCTTACCTTTGTATTTTTGTAGTGTATTATTTAGACTATTTTTAATGTTTTCAAGCATTTCTGTTGGAAGTGGATCACTACCTGCTTCTTTAACATCGGCGTTTAAATTTGTCGTAAAGATAAAAAGTAAAAAGATAATAATTTTTTTCATAATAAAAATCTTACTAAGATTTTATTATTTGGTAAAACTTAAAATAACCTAAAATGGTTTTTTTTATATTCCTTTAACTATGATGTTGCTACCTTCAGAATTTTGTAAACGTATATCTTTTACAGGCTTATATTCATCTGAATGATACCACTCTAAAGCTCTTTCATAACTTGGAAATCTAATAATCACTAATCTTGGAAAATTATCTTCTCCTTCAACAACTTGATATTCGCCATTTCTAACGAGATATTCCCCATCATATTTTTTAACTACCTCTGAAACTTTAGCTACATACTCTTTGTAATTTTCGGGATTTGTTACTTTTAATTGTGCAATTACATAACCTGCTGGCATTATTAACTCCTTATTTTTTAAATATTATACATTATTCCAGAGCCAAGCAGCACCTCTAACTCCACTTGAGTCTCCATGAAAATTTTTTAATACTTTTGTTATCACTTTGTTAGAAAAAGTATATTTGGGGATCAATATTGGAATGTTTACATAAAACCTATCAATATTTGACATTCCTCCACCAAGAATTATCGCATCTGGATCAAAAATTCCAATCATAACTGCCAATAGTCTAGCCATTCTATCTTCATATAAACTTAATTCTGAATTAGCTCTTGGATCACCATCTAAATCAAGTTTTGCAATTTCTTCTGAAGTAAAATTTGTTTTGTGTTTTTGATTAAATACATCTTTAAAGCCAATACCTGACATAAATTGCTCTGCACATAGAGGTCTTCCACAATTCATTGATGGACAATTTATCTTTGTTTCAATTTCTTCTTTAGTTGGGTAAGGAAGAGGTTGGTGACCCCAATCACCTGCAATTTGATTAGCACCTTCGATAATTTCTTTCTTGTATGAAAGTGCCCCACCAAAACCAGTGCCTACTATTATTCCAAAAATAGATTGATAATCTTTTCCAGCCCCATCAACGGCTTCTGATAAAGTAAAGCAATTAGCGTCATTCATTAACTTTACTTTTCTATTGAGTGCAATTTCTAAATCTTTTTTAAAGGGTTTGTCATTTAACCACATGGAGTTTGCATTTGTCACAAGTCCTGTTTCTTTAGAAGAAAATCCAGGTATTCCTAAACCAACTGTACAAATTTGGTTGCTTAACTTATCAAATTCATCAACAAGTTTTTTTACTGTTTCAATTCCTGATAAATAATTTTTTTCATAAGAATATCTTTTTCTCTCTATTTGAAGTCCATTGTCATCTAAAAGAATTCCTTCAATTTTAGTACCTCCATAATCGATACCAATTTTAAATTTCTTGCTCATTAATTAAAATACTGACTTAGAATATTTTTTCCAATTATCTTGATAGTGTTTAGTGTTTTTTAGAACAGCTTTTCTTTCTTCTTCTGTTACTTCCCTAATTACTTTACCTGGTGAGCCAACTACTAATGAATTGTCTGGTATTTCTTTATTTTCAGTAATTAAAGCTTTTGCACCTATAATACAGTTTCTTCCAATTTTTGCGTTATTAAGAATTACAGCTCCAATTCCAATTAAACTATTATCCCCTATTGTACATCCATGAAGCATAACTAGATGACCAACAGTTACATCTTTTCCAACCTTTAACGGGTAACCAGGATCTGTGTGCAAAACACTTCCATCTTGAATATTAGACCCCTCACCTATGTGGATATTTTCAATATCTCCTCGTAATACTGCATTAAACCAAATGCTTGAATTTTTTTCTAAAGTTACATCACCAATGATTGTTGCGTTAGGAGCTACCCAATTTTCGCCAGAGTTTTGTGGTTTTTTATCTTTTAAATCGTAAAACATAATTTATATATTCTTACAGTATGCCAATACAAACTCCAATATGTGATTTTGGTCAAAAAGCTTTACCCTTTGAATTAAAATCTACTGATAACAAAATTATTTCCCTAGATAATATAAAGGGTGAAAATGGAACTCTCATAATGTTTATCTGTAACCACTGTCCTTATGTAAAAGCAGTTACAAAAGAAATTGTTGAAGATTGTAATGAATTAAAAAAAATTGGAATTAATTCAGTTGCTATATGTTCAAATGATGCTGTTAATTATCCAGATGACTCATTTGAAAATATGATTAAATTTTCTAATGATAATGAGTTTAATTTTCCATATCTACAAGATGAAACTCAAGAAATAGCTATAGCATATGATGCTGTATGTACTCCAGATTTTTTTGGTTATAATAAAGATCTTGGTCTTCAGTATAGAGGTAGACTGAGAGAACTTAAAAATTTCGTGCCTGTTAAAGATGGAGAAAGTGATCTTTTAAAAGCTATGAAACAAATAGCTGAGACCGGTAAAGGACCTCAAAATCAAATACCAAGTGCTGGTTGTGGTATTAAATGGAAATATGATTAATGTATCTAATTGTAACTAGATCCTTTCCACCAGAACTTGGTGGTATGCAAAGCTTAATGTGGGGCTTATCAAAAGAGTTGTCTAAAAACTTTATGATCAAAGTTTTTGCAGATTTTGTTGATGGTCATAAAGAATTTGATGAACAAGCATCGTTTTCAATTGAAAGAGTTGGTGGAATTAAATTACTAAGAAAATATAGAAAAGCTCAATTAATAAATGAATTTATTAAAGAAAATAAAATCGAAGGTATTATTTCTGATCACTGGAAAAGCTTAGAGCTTATAAAATCAAACAAAAAAAAATATTGCTTAATTCATAGTAAAGAAATTAACCACCCTAAAGGAACAAGTTTAAACAAACGTGTTTTAGAAGTTTTAAATAATGTTGAAAAAGTAATTGCTAATTCTGAGTACACAAAAAATTTGGCAATTGATTGTGGAGTTCATAAAGAAAAAATTGTTGTAATTAATCCTGGTGTAGATCCTGCTGAAGAATTAGACAAAAAATCTCTAGAAAAAGTAGAAAGTCTACTTAAAGTAAAATCACCAAGGTTAATCACTGTTTCAAGATTTGATAAAAGAAAAAACCATGAAAAAATTGTAATGGCTTTAAGAAATCTAAAACAAATTTATCCTGATATAGTTTACATTTGTGTTGGTTATGGTGATGAAGAAGAAAATATAAAAAAACTTGTCAAAGAGCTAGATTTAGAGTCTCAGGTTATGTTCTTCAAAGATATTAGTAATGAATTGAAAAATGCTTTAGTTGCTAAATCAAACATATTTGTCATGCCATCAGTTATCCATAAAAAATCTGTTGAAGGATTTGGAATTGCTTATGTTGAGGCTGCTCAATATGGAATACCTTCTCTTGGTGGAAAAGATGGGGGTGCAGCTGATGCAATTGAACACGAACAGACTGGATTAATTTGTGATGGTAATAATTTAGATGATATTTATTCATCAATCAATTCAATGTTAGAAAATAAAAAATATTTAGAGTATGGAAAAAATGCAAAAGACCATGTCTCTAAATTTTATTGGTCAAATATTATTGAAAATTATAAAAAGATTCTAAATTAATAAATGGATCTTTTTAAATCAAAAGAATCTATTGGAATACTCTTTGGAATTTTTGCTTATTTATCTTTTTCTATTTTAGATGTTATACAAAAAACTTTAATACTACATCACTCTATTTTTCAATTACTTCTTGTAAAATATTTTTTTGTTTTATTTTTAGCTTTATTTGAGTCTAAAAGAAAAAATAACCTTTTGTTTTACAAGTCAAAAAATATCAAATTACAAATATTTAGAAGTTTACTATCAGTGATAGAGTCTGGTTGTTTTGTTTTATCTTTTAAATATTTATCTTTAGCTAATGCTCATAGTGTTGGCTCATTAGCACCAGTAATAGTTGTTGCATTATCAGCAATAATTTTAAAAGAAAAAGTATCTGCCAAAACTTGGATAGCAATTTTTATAGGCTTTATAGGGGTACTAATTATCCTAAGACCAACATCATCAATTTTTGATCCAAAAGCATTGTTGCCTCTAATAGCTGCATTTGTGCTCGGACTTTATCAAATCATCACTAAAAAAGTTTCCGAATATGACAATAATGAAACATCTTTATTTTACACATCGATCATTGGTATTATAGTTATGTCTTTATTGGCTTTTAAGTTTTGGACTCCAATTGATGGATATTCATATGCAATGTTTTTAGGTATTGGTGTATTTTTTTCTCTAGGTCTTTATCTTCAAATCATTGCCTTAAGTAAAGCAAGAGCAAGTATTATCCAGCCATTTCATTACACATTGATTTTTTGGGCAATAATTTTTGGATATATATTTTATAATGATATTCCAGATATGTTCACAGTTATTGGAGCTATAATAATTACCTGTTCTGGTATCTTTGTATTAAACCAATCTTCTAAAAATTAACCTAAACTAAGATTGTTTATACTTAAGTAATACATATAATAATTTATTAATGTCCAACAACAAATTAGCTATATCTTTAATAATCATTTCTGTTTTTTTTGGAACTGTAATGCTTTCTTTTTTAAAGATAGCTCAAGAAGATGTGAATGTTTATGTGGCTGGTTTTTTTAGATTTTTTCTAGGACTAGTAATTATTTTACCCTATATAATTAAAAAGAAAGATACTGTACTTAAAACAACACATCTTAAACAACATTTCTTAAGAGCAATACTTGGTTTACCAGCAATGCTTTTATATTTTTCTGCTCTAGTACTACTTCCTATAGAAAAACTTACGGCAATATCATTTGTTGTTCCATTAATTGTAACAATACTTGCAGTATTTTTTTTAGGAGAGAAAATTTATATTTACAGAACTTTAGCTCTATTACTAGGTTTTAGTGGAATGTTAGTTATTATTCGACCTGGTTTTGTGGATATATCAATTGGAGTATATATGGTTTTATTTTCAGCATTACTCTGGTCAATAAATATAATTATAACAAAGAAAATTTCTAAAGATGATAGTGCAATTACAATTTTAGCTTATCAATCTATTTTCATGAGCTTGTTAAGTTTCTTTATTGTTTTGTTTTTTTGGGAAATGCCAAGCTTAAAAACATTTATCTATTTAATCTTAGCGGCTATGTGTGGGACAGTTTTACATTTAACATTAAACCATGCATTTAAACTAGTCGATGTAAGCATGACTCAACCCTACTCATTTTTAAATTTAGTTTTTGCCTCAATTATTGGATATTTTGTATTTGATGAAATTCCAGATCTTTATACTTGGATTGGTGCTCTTATAATATTTATTGGTGTGCTTATAATTTCTTATAGAGAGATGAAATTAGATAAAGAAATAATTAGAAAAAGAATAGATATTAAATCTTAATTTTTTTTAGTAATTGTTTTATAAATTTGCCATCCAACTATAAGAATTGTTGTAGCTAATATACAAGCTGTAAGCGTTCTATCCCATAAAAACGTCCAAGCTCCATCACTTAATAACAATGATCTTCTTAAGTTTTCTTCCATTAATCCACCTAGTACAAATGCTAAGATTAGTGGTGGCATTGGAAAATCATATAAGCGCATAAATGTTGCAACAACAGCTATTCCAATCATTAAATAAATATCAAAATTGTTAAATGACATTACATAAATTCCTGTAATTGAAAAAAATAAAATAAGTGGAATTAAATAGTTTTTAGGCACTGCTAGAATTCTAGCAATATAAGGAATTAAAGGTAAATTTAGAATAAGAAGTACTACCATTCCAATATACATCGACATTATAACAGACCAAAAAATTTCTGGATTAGTGATATAGAGTCTTGGACCTGGCTGAATACCAAAGCCTAATAGAGCACCCAACATTACGGCAGTAGTACCGCTTCCAGGAATTCCTAAAGTTAATAATGGAACAAATGCACCGGAACATGCTGCATTGTTTGCAGTTTCAGGCGCAGCTAATCCATGAACACTGCCTTTACCAAATTTTTCTTTTTCTTCATCGCTTACTAAATTTCTTTCCATTCCATATGCTAAAAATGAAGCAATCGTTGCACCAGCGCCAGGTAAAACCCCAATTATAAAACCAATAATTGATGTTCGAGGAATGGTTTTTAACATCTTTTTTCTTTCCTCTTTGTTAATTCTAATTGAACCAAGTTCTGTTAAGGAAACTTGTTTTGCTGCTGCTGTTGGATCATTTCGTTTTAAAATAATTGTAAGTGCCTCACTCATTGCAAAAGTTGCCATAACAACAAGTACAAAACTAATCCCATCTGTTAAATTCATATTGTTAAATGTAAATCTTGTAATATCAGACAAACTATCTTGACCAACTGATGCCAACATTAAACCAAGTACAACCATCATCATTGCTTTAATAAATTGACCTTTAGATGAAAAAGCAGCGATAGCTGTTAGACCTAAAATCATTAGAGCAAAATAATCTGGTGATCTAAAAGATAAGCTCACTTTTGATAAACTTGGGGCTAAAAATAATAAATAAATTGCAGCAAGTGTACCTCCTGCAAAAGAACTCCAAGCAGCAATAGCTAAAGCTTTTCCAGCTTTACCTTGCTGCGCCATTGGATAACCGTCAAATGAAGTTGCAACGGTTCCAGGAACACCTGGCGCGTTTAATAATATTGAAGAGGTAGAACCCCCAAATACAGCACCATAATATACTCCTGCCATTAAAATTAAACCAGTTGCAGGATCAAATCCATAAGTTATAGGGATCATTAAAGCGATTGCTGTCATTGGTCCAAGGCCTGGCAACATTCCAATGATTGTTCCAAAAAAACAACCAATCATTACCATAAATATATTTTGGAAAGTAAGAGCTGTTGTTAGACCAATTAAAATTCCCTCTATCATCCCATCACTCCAATCATTTTAAGAAATGGATCTCTTAAATAAATATCAAGAACGCCGTGTAATAAGTACATAAATGCTGCAACAAATGGAAAAGAAAGCATAAACATTAATACCCATCTTCTCTCACCTAAAAAATAGTATGATCCCATTAAAAAGAGAGAAGTGGTTAAAAAATAACCAACTTTCAAAATAGTTGCTCCATATATAATCGCAATCAAGACTAAGATTGCAGTTTTTTTATATTCCAAAGTTTTGTGTTCAACTTTAATTGTATTTGGATCTGGTAAAATTAATTTTAATCCTGAAAAAAATAAACCAGCATAGCCTAAATAAATTGGAAATGTTCTAGCATTGAAAGGTGCATTTTCATCAAATGCAAAAACTTGAATTTGGTAAGCTGTATATAAATAAAATGCTGAAAAAATAAAAAAGAGCAGTGATATAATTTTTGTAGTATTTATATTCACTGCTCTAATTTTAAATAATCCTAAGGATTATATAACTCCTAGTTTTTTCATAAGAGCCGTCATTTCTTCTGTTTGTTTTTCTAAGAAAGAAACAAACTTATCACCTGGGTTGTAAATATTAACCCAAGCATTTCTTGCTCTTACATTTTCCCATTCAGAAGTTTTCTGTACATCGCCTAGCATTTTAGCAATTGCATTTTTATCTGCGCTGCTCATACCTGGAGGGCCAAAAAATCCTCTCCAGTTAACGAATTGTACATCGTACCCTTGTTCTTTTAGAGTTGGTGCATCTGGAGCATCAGAAACTCTTGAAGGAGCTGTAATACCAATAATTCTTACTTGGTCTCTTGCACCCATCAATTCACCTAAACCTGTAGAGATAATTTGAGTCTCTCCAGATAAAAGTCCAGCTAACGCTTTTCCACCAGCATCATAAGGAATGTAAGCTACATCATTTGGATTAGCACCAGCAGCTTGGAAAGCTAAAGCACCAATTAAATGGTCCATACTTCCTCTTACTGATCCACCAGCCATTTTGATTGAGCTTGGATTCTTCTTATATGCATCAACTACATCTTTAAAGTTTTTATAAGGTGAGTTTTTTGCAACAGCGATCGCACCATAATCACCAATTACACCAGCGATTGGCACAACATCTTTGTAAGATAAAGTACCACTTCCACTTACGTAACCTTTGTGTCTAGTGATTGATCTTAAAACTAATGGTGTAGATTGAACTAAAACTGTATTTGAAGGTTTAGTATTAATCATGAAAGCTAACGCTTTACCACCACCACCACCTGACATATTTTCAAATGATGCACTTTTTAACATACCAGCTTTTGTTAAAGCTTCTCCAGTACCTCTAGCAGTTCCATCCCAACCACCACCAGCACCACCACCAATTACGAAGTGAATTTTATCAATCGCGATTGAACTAGTTGTAGTTGCTGAGAATAATAGGATTGCTGAAAATAATACTGAAACTATTCTTTTTAAGTTTTTCATTATTTTTCCCTCTATTAGTTTTTTTTGTCACTTAATTAATATTTTAATGAAATGTCTAATAATAATAATACGATTGTTCTATCTGATAGAACATGTTATTCTATTTAATAGAATTATTATGAAATCTAACAAAAATGTTATTGGTGTTGATGCAGTAAACAAAGCTTTAGAAATTTTAAACTGTTTCACAGAGAAAAATGAGTCTCTTTCTATCACTAAAATTGCGAACATAACCAGAGATCACAAAAGTAGAATTTCGAGAATTTCTAAGTCTCTTGAAAATTTTGGATATATTAGAAAAATAAGAAGTGGGGAATTTAAGATAGGCCACTCTATTTCAAGATTATATGAAATTTACGATAATAGTTTTAATTTCAAAAATTCTATTAAATCTGAATTAGATTATATTTCAGCCAAAACAAATGAAACAGCCAGTTTTTTTGTAAAGCAGAAAGAATCAAGAATATGTATTCAAACTAGTGAGCCAAATAAAATAATTAAACATTCAATTCAAATTGGAACAAAGAAACCTCTGAATAAAGGTTCAAGTGGACATATCTTGTCATCTTATCATGATTTGCAAATAGAAAATAAAGAAACAATTTTAAAGCAAGGATACTCTATGTCTTTTGGGGAAAGAGATAGAGAAATAGCCTCTATATCAGTTCCAATATTTAGAACAAAGAAACAATTTTTAGGAGCTTTAACAGTAACTGGGCATATCTCTAATTTTAATAAAAAAAACTGTTTAAATTTTTTAAATATTTTGAGATCTTCGAAAATTAAGATTGAAAAAAAATTAGATAAAATCCAGTAATGTTAAAACAAATAAATCAAATTTTTACTATAAAATTTATTTCTGTTTTAATAATTTCTTTTCCTAGTGCAATTATTGCTGATTATTTTAATATTCCTCTAGCTTGGTTTTTAGGACCAATGATTATCACATCAATTGCTGCATTATCAGGTTTAAAAATTATCATGCCCAAAATTGTATTAAGCTTTATCTTGATAATTTTGGGTTTGCATATTGGTAATTACATAGATCAAAATCTATTTAACCAAATATTTGATTGGATTTGGACTTCACTGATTATGTTAATCTACATAATAATTTGTATTTTAGTTGTAGCTAAATATCTTCAAAAATTTGCAAGTTATGGTAAAAAAGCATCAATATTTTCAGCAGCACCTGGTGCATTAGGTCCTTTAATGATTTTAGCCGAAAATGAAAAAACAGATTTATCGCAGGTTGCAACTTCTCATCTAATTAGATTAATCATAATAATAACTGTAATTCCATTTATTGTAGTAAATAATACTGGCAACGATGTTTTATTAAATAATGACTTCAATTATTTAGCTCAAAATCATTTAAATTTAGTTATACTTATTGCTGCATCTTTATTTTTTATTTTTATTTTTGATAAAATTAGAATTCCTGCAGCTTTATTATCTGGAACGTTATTTGCGAGTGGACTACTACAAATTACTGACATAGCCTCATATAAATTACCTGATGAATCTGTTAACTTTTGTCTTTTAATACTTGGTGCTTCTGTCGGGTGTAGATTTGCTGAAAAAACAGTAAAAGAAATTGCTAATAACTCGCTTCATAGTGTGGTTGCAACAACCATATTAGTGATACTAGGTTTGGTTGCAGCTTATATGGCTACATTCTTTGTTGATACTAATATTTTAACTTTAATATTGTCTTTCAGTCCTGGTGGAATTTATGAGGTAGCGGTGATAGCAATTGCTTTTGATTTAGATCCAGACTTTGTCGCTTTTCATCATATAATAAGATTACTTTTTATACTTTTTACTGTGCCTGTATTTTTAAGAATATTTGAAAAAATTAAGAAATAATCTCAGACAATTTTTCAAAAACTTTTTCTGGAGATAATTTTGATAACTCTGGTGCTTGTATTGCTCTAAAATTTTCTCTTTCAATGCTTACTTTAAAAGGAGTTGTATGAGAACCAAACAATGCAATTCCTTTTGATCCTATGTGAGCAGTCATATGTGCGGGACCTGTATCATTTGCAACAACAAATGAACTATCTTTGATTAATGCTGCCAGCTGAGAAATATCTAAGGCTTTACCATTATCTAAAACACAAAGTGCATTAATACTTGATGCATCTTTAATTTCACCTGGGCCAGGTGCAATAACTACTTTAAATTCATTTTCTAATTTTTCATTAATCATAGATATTAAATCATTATAGTAAGGCCATTTCTTAGAAGTTAAATGAGGTGAGCAAAAAGGAAAAAGAACAATATATTTTTCTAATTGATGGTAATTTTTTATTTGAGATATATCTGATGGGCTCCATGAAAAATCAGGACTTAAAGTATGGTTAGTGCTTATCCCAGAACTTTTTAATTGATGATCAAATCTTGATAAAACTGAGTCTTTATCAAAATCATCTTTTGTAGTCCCTTCGGGTAATGTCGTCTCAGTAGATGACCAAATATCCTTTGATGCATTTGGAAACAATATTCTTTTATAAAAAGCTGTCCTGTTAGAATTTTGTAAGTCATAAACTTTTGAAAAATTGTATTTTTTAATATTTCTCATTAATGAGTACAAATAGATCAGGTTTAGTCTTGATAGCCTCTTATCTAAAATAACATTTGAAATATGTGGATTTTTTTTGAACAAATCAAAGTATGGTTTTGTAGTTAATAAATGAATTTGATCATCTTTATGATTTTCAGAAATATCTTGAATTGCTCCACATGATTGAGCTATATCTCCTAAAGATCCATGTTTAATAACTAAAATATTAGACATATTTATAACAACTTAACATAGTATATTTTTTAATGAATAAAATTCTAGTCGAAGTATCAGTTGGTGAATTATTGGACAAAATTTCTATCCTAGAAATTAAACAAGAAAAAATCAAAGATCCAGAAAAACTAAAATTTATTAATGAAGAACACTCAATTCTTAAAGATCAATTAAATAACAATGTTAAATCTGATCAAAAATTAGATGAACTATTTGAGTCGCTAAAACAAATTAATGCAAAATTATGGGTAATTGAAGATGATAAAAGACAATGTGAAAAAGAAAAAGATTTTACAGATACTTTTATTAAACTTTCAAGAGATGTTCATTTCTTAAATGACGACAGAGCTAAAATTAAACTAGAAATTAACAATCATACAGGTTCAAAGATTAAAGAAATTAAAGAATATACTAGTTATTAAGATTGTTAATGAATAACTATGTTTTATTTTTAATCACACTTTTTTGTTGGTCACCCACTTGGTATTTGATTAAATTTCAATTAGGTTATGTTGATCCATTAGTTTCCGTTTTTTATAGATTTTTAATTGCAGCAATTATTTTTTTTATTTACCTATCAATAAAAAAAAAGAATTTAAAATTTTCTATTAATAATCACATTTGGTTTTTATTTTTTGGAACTTGTCTTTATTCAATCAACTATGTTTTCTTTTACCTATCTAACACATATTTAATAAGTGCATTTCCAGCAATTGTTTTTTCCACTGTTGTTATAATGAATATTTTAGGTGAAACTTTTTACTTCAAGAAAAAACCATCTTTAAAAACATTAATTGGTGCATTCATTGGAATGATTGGGATTGTTATTATTTTCAACGATGAGATTTTTAATTTTAGCTTTGAAAAAGGTACTCACATTGGATTATTTTTGGCATTAATTGGAACATTTTGTGCCTCAACAGGAAACATGGTTCATCAAAGAAATTTGAATAAAAACTTTCCTGCACTACAAACAATTGCCTATGCTATGTTATATGGTTCTATTGTTACCTTATTAATTACACAGGTGCGTGGTACTGAATTATTATTTGAATACAGCTTTAGCTATATAACATCTCTATTATATTTATCTATTTTTGGATCAATCTTTGCTTTTGTTTCATATTTAAAATTACTCGAAAAAGTTGGTCCTGGACGCGCTGGCTATGTTGGTGTTGTTATGCCTGTTCTTGCTTTAATAATATCTACAATTTTTGAGAAATTAGAGTGGCAAATAGATCTTATTGTTGGTCTTCCTATTTTAATTGTTGGTGCAGTTCTAGTTATCAATCAAAAAATAAAAACTAATTAGCTATTAAACACTTTTGGAAACCAATCTTCTCTCATTAGATCTCCAGTTTTTAAATTAATTCCATCAAATGGTGGCGAAGTAGGCCCTCCTCTATCAATATACCTTATATCTTCACCGATAAATCTCATTGAAAATGCTCTTCGAGATTTAGACGTATTATTTCCAGTGGAGCCATGCACTATTTTAAAATTAAACAACACCGCATCTCCTAAATTAAGCTCTGGGATTAAAATGTTTTTTTCAAATTCTTTTGATGAAGGTAAATCCATAAAAGAACTATCATCTTGATACCAAGATTGATTATTAGACCATTTTGTAGGTCTAATTAACTTCGGCCATTTGTGAGAGCCCAAAATCAATTTAAGATTATTTTTATTATCCACTTCATCTAATGGTATCCAAAAACTTCCTGTATCATTACCATCAACACAATAATAAGGCATATCTTGATGCCACGGTGTTTCTTTATGAGTTCCAGGATCTTTTATGAAAATATGTTCATGAAAAATTTGAGATGATTTAGAATTGGTTGCCTCTGCAAATATTTGAGCACCAGATGAATTAAATATGCAATCTTTAAACTCTTTTATTTTATTCCAATTACAATAGTCTTCAAAAAATCTACCCTCTTTGTTATCAACATTTTCTCTTCCATGTTGACTAGGATTTTCTAAAACTTTTTGAAATCCTTTTCTTAATGGTTCTATCCAATCTTTAAAAATTTCTTTAACAATTATTACCCCATCAGTTTGATAATCTTTAATTTGTTTATCAGATAAAAACATTTATTGCTGAAAACTGTATTTTTTTTCTAAGTATTTAATGACGTTATGAATAATAAAAGTCATAAACAAATAAATTCCACCAGCTACAATAAATACCTCAATTGGTTTAAAGGTAGTGGATATTATATATTTAGCAACACCAGTTAAATCCATTAAGGTGACTGTGCTAGCTAACGATGTTCCTTTCATCATTAGAATTATTTCATTACCATAAGCAGGAAGTGATTGTCTTATCGCAATAGGAATTTGTATTTTATAAAAGATAATTTTATTCGATATCCCTAAACTTTTACCAGCTTCTATAATACCTGGTTTTATTGTTTGAAATGCTGATCTTAAAATTTCAGAAGTGTAAGCACCAGTATTTAAAGTAAAAGCTATAATTGCACACCAGTAAGGTTCTTTAAGAATAACCCATAAAAATGTTGATCTTAAATATTCAATTTGTCCTAAGCCAAAATAAATGATGAAAATCTGCACCAATAAAGGTGTTCCTCTAAAGACATAAGAGTATCCATAAGCAAATTTATTAATAAATATATTTTTATTTAATCTTAAAATTGCAAACAACAATCCAAGAAATAATCCAAAAAATAAGGATACTGTTAATAGTTTCAAGGTAACAACAGTTGCACCTAATAATTTAGGAAAGCTAGTAAACATTAATTCAAAATCCATTAATAACCCCTGCTATATCTAGCTTCTAATCTGTTGATTAGTTTCATGCTTAAGTAAGTTAACAATAAATATAAAACAGCAGCAAATGAGTAGAATAATAATGGATCTCTAGTAGAGCCTGCTGCGATATAAGATTGCCTCATTATTTCAACTAAACCAGTTACAGAAATTAGAGATGTATCTTTTAAAGTAATTTGCCAAACATTACTTAAGTTTGGAATAGCAAGTCTTAACATTTGAGGTAAAATTATTTTATAAAACTGTACAAATTTACTTACTCCTAAAACTTTAGCAGCTTCAAACTGACCTTTATCAATTGATTGAATTGCACCTCGAAACACTTCAGTTGAATAAGCACCTGAGATAATCCCAATTGCCATCGAGCCAGTAATAAAAGCATTAATCTCTATATATTCAAAATAACCAAAGATAGATGCAACATACATAATTGCACCGCTTCCGCCAAAAAAGAAAAGGTAAATTACTAAAAGTTCAGGAACACCACGAATAACAGTTGTATAAAAATTTCCAATTAAATTTAAAGATTTATATTTTGATAGTTTAAGTGGAGTAAAAATTAAGGCGAAGACAAAACCTATCAACATTGCTGTAACCGATACAGCTATGGTCATTAGGGTTGCGTAAAATAACTCATCCCCCCAACCTGTTTTACCGAATGCGAGAAGTTCCATATAGACTGGCGACTATATATTATAGTCGCCACATCTGAAATTAATTACATAGAAGCGTCAAAACCAAAGTGCTTAATAGCAAGTTTGCTAATAATTCCTTGTTTTCTAGCTTTATCAATTGCTTTGTTGAAGTCTTTTAGAAGTTTAGCGTCTCTTTTACCGATCGCATCATCTCCACCTTGTCTAATACCAACACCAACACCGTTACCAAATGCACCACCTGAAAAAGTTGGTCCAACTAATACAACTGGTTTACCTGATTTGTCAGCATAATCTGTAAATGCAACTGCTGCAGCTAAGGCAACATCACATCTTCCAGATGTAAGATCTAGGTTTACTTCGTCTTGAGTTTTATAAGTTCTAACATTTACACTTCCAACATCACCTGACTCTAAAAAGTTTTGGTGAATAGTTCCTGTTTGAGTACAAACAGTTTTACCAGCCAGTGCACCTGTTATAGTTTTAAGTGCTTTTTTAACAGAAGATCCACCTAAAGTTAAGTTAACACCTTCTGGTGTATCCATTCCTTCTAAGCTTGAACCTTTCATTACTGCAAGTGAAGCTACTTCATCAGCATAACCTTGAGAAAAAGTAATTGTTTTTTGTCTTTCAGCTGTAATTGACATTCCAGCCATAATCGCATCAAACTTTCTCATTAACAAAGCTGGAATCATTCCATCCCAATCTTGTTCAACGATAGTACACTCAGCTTTCATGATTGTACAAAGTTCTTGAGCTAATTCCACCTCAAAACCAATAAGATTGCCAGAAGCATCTTTAGAGTTCCATGGAGGATAGGCACCTTCAGTTCCAATTTTTATTGTATCAGCATAAACATTTCCGATGACTAATAAAGAAGCAAGAACTGTTAAAATAGTTTTTTTGAATATATTCATTATTTTCTCCTTTAAATTGGAGCAATTATTTCACAAATTTTATAATTAAAAAAGAAAAATTAATGATTTATTGACGATGAAAAATTCCAAGAACAATCAAAACTAGGGATATAAACTCTTGATAATTTAGTGTTTCCAAAATGATGGTTAAATACATTTAACCAACTATCAACTTGTTTAGGTTTTTTATCTTGGCTTCCAACCTGAGCAGTGATTACCCCTTTCGGTTTTAAAATTCTAATCATCGCATCCATGTTTTTTGCAGCAAGATCTATGCAAAATTGGTCATCATTAAGATCAACAAAAATATGATCATAGGTATCGTCCTCTACTGACTTGATACTTTCAAAAGCATCGCCCCAAACACATTTTACAGAGTTTTTTTCAGTAGCTTTTTTTCCAATATCCCCAAGATGTTTATTGCACACATCTACAACCTCTGGATCAAGTTCAAACCAATCTACAAAATTAAAATCTTTAGAGATACATTCTCTTGCAACACCTCCGTCTCCACCACCAATTATAGCTGCTCTTTCATTATTTTTATTTAAATTTAAGCCTGCTCCTACAAAAGTAGAGCTATATAAATGCTCATCAGTTGAAGCTACTTGTATTTCACCATCAATAAATAATGATTTTCCAAATTGCTCTAATTCTAAAATTTCAATGTGTTGACCAACTTTTGATTTAAAATCTTCAAGAACATCATTAACGACATAAGATTTTTGTAAACCTGGAGAGCTATAAATGTCATGATATAAAGATTTTGTATCTCTATTAAATTCTTTTTTAACTATTCTTTTATGTTTAAATTCTTTTTTGATTATATCAATTGCAATTGATGGACTAACTTTTCCACATGTAAAAAAATCAAAACTAATTATTCCTTTTTCAGGAAATGTGTGAAAACTAATATGGCTTTCTGCTAATAGGGCCAATATTGTGAAACCTTGTGGTTCAAATTTATATTTTGAAATATTTAAAATTGTAACTTTTGCTGCTTTAGCAATATCATGAATTACTTTTTCGTATAAAGAAGGATCGTATTCTTTAGTAGTTCCTATAATGTCTAGAGTTATATGTTCTCCAACTTTAGTCATTAACTATCCTTTCTTATAATTCTTTGCTTTCAGTAAAACCTTTTTCATTTCTTTTAAAGAAAGAATTTTAGGCTTTCCCAATTTTAGGCTCGTTATATACTGAAGTGATATATTTTCAACCTCTTCAGCTAATTCAAAAGCTTTAGGTAAATTTTCCTCAAATGCAATTTGGCCGTGATTACTAATTAAACAAGCATTTCTACCTTTTAGAGCTCTCAAAATATTTTTAGATAATTCTCTTGTCCCATAGGTTGCATATTTTGCGCATTTAATATCGTGACCTCCAGCCATAGCTACCATGTAATGAAAGGAAGGAATGCCTTTATTATGAGAAGCAATAGCTGTTGCGTTTGTTGAATGGGCATGAACTATAGCTTTAGCTTCTTTTTTGTTTTTATAAATATCCTGATGAAATTTCCATTCTGAAGAAGGAATTCCTTTTTTTTTATCAAACTTTCCGTCTAATGAAACAAAGACAATATCTTTATTTTTTAAGGATGAGTATTTTTTTCCAGATGGTGTAATTAAAAAACCATCTTTAAATCTAGCAGATATGTTACCTGATCTTAATGCTGATAGTTTTTTGCTATTAAGCATTTTAGAATATTTTATTATTTTAGATCTAAGACTTTTCATTTAAATAGTTTTTTTAAACCCTCTGGTGAAGCTTCACATATACCTTTTTCGGTAATCAACCCTGTAACATATTTTGCAGGAGTTATATCGAAGGCTAAATTCATAGCTTTGCTTTTCTTAGGGTAAATTAAAACTTTTTTGATCTTATTATTTTCATCAATTCCCTCGACATGAGATAGCTCTTCTGAATTTCTTTCTTCAATAGGAATATCTTTTGCATCTTTAATATCCCAATCTATTGTTGAACTTGGAAGAGTTACATAAAAAGGAATATTGTTATCGTGAGCCGCTAACGCTTTTAGATAAGTTCCAATTTTATTACATACATCACCGTTAGATAAAGTTCTATCAGTCCCAACAATACACATATCAACATCACCTCTTTGCATTAATATTCCCCCAGTATTATCAGCAATAATTGTATTTGGAATTTCTTCCTCATTTAATTCATATGAAGTTAAATTAGCTCCTTGGTTTCGAGGTCTTGTCTCATCAACCCACACATGAACTGGAATGCCTTTTTTGTGCGCATGGTAAATAGGAGATGTTGCTGTGCCCCAATTAATAGTTGCTAACCATCCTGCATTACAGTGAGTTAAAATATTAACGGTTTCTTTTTTTTTATCATAAATTTCCTCAATTATTTTAAGTCCATTAATACCTATATTTTCACAAAACTTTTCATCTTCATCACATATTTCTTTGGCTTCCTTTAAAGCTATATTTAAAATTTGATCGCTATTGATACCTGATAATTTATTCATCATACGATCTACTGCCCATTTTAAATTAATTGCAGTAGGTCTTGATTGAATTAATTCTTCTGCGCTTTTATTAATAAACTCTTTTTCAGTACTCTCTAGAATAGCTAATACAATCCCATAAGCAGCAGTTCCTCCTATTAAGGGAGCGCCTCTGACCTCCATAACTTTGATTGCATTAATTGCATCTTTTACTGAATTAAGATCTTTTATTATAAATTGATGAGGAAGTTTTGTTTGATCAATTATTTTTACTACCTTTTCCTCGTACCATATTGTTCGATATTCTTTTCCTTGAATTCTCATTTACTCAAAACTCTACCAGCAACAGTTTTTAACTTATCTAATGTTTTTTGGGTTCGTTTTTCTGGAGCAGTTATAATAGCTACATCTAAGCAATTATTTGTTGGATCTTTTAGATCAATATAATTCTCAAAATTATCAATTAAATTTTTAATCATCACTTTTGCTTTTTCAGCATTACCTAACAGAACTTTAATTACTTGTTGAACATCAACATTTTCATGATCTGGGTGCCAACAATCAAAATCGGTTACCATTGAAACTGATGCATATCTAATTTCGGCTTCTCTAGCGAGTTTTGCTTCAGGCATATTCGTCATTCCAATTACATCTGCTCTCCAAGATCTGTATAAATTAGATTCTGCTAATGTAGAAAATTGTGGACCTTCCATAACAACATAGGTACCGTTTCTTTGATAATCTATATTAGATTTCTTAATCGCTTCCTCACAAGCATTCATCAATCCATTGGATGTTGGGTGAGCCATTGAAACATGAGCAACAATCTCATCATCAAAAAAAGTTTTAGTTCTTGCAAAAGTTCTATCAATAAACTGATCTACAATAACAAATTTACCAGGTGGCAGATCTTCTTTTAAAGATCCTACGGCTGAAACAGAGACTATATCTGTTACCCCTAATTGTTTAAGAGCATCAATGTTTGCTCTAAAATTAATATTAGATGGAGAAATAAAATGCCCTCTTCCATGTCTTGGTAAAAAATAAACTTCTTTATTATTATAATTTGTCTTTAAAATTTGATCTGATGGTTTCCCCCACGGAGTATTTAAATCAAGTAATTCTCTGTCTTTAAACTCTTCAACATCATAAAGACCACTTCCACCAATTATTGCTAATTTATTTGTTGTCATAGATAAAAATTTAATTATTTATACTTTTATAAATAACTATTATGAATTTAAAAGATTATATTAGATCTATCCCAGATTACCCTAAAAAAGGTATTTTATTTAGAGATATCACTACATTAATTAAAGATGAAAATGCTTTTGCAGAAACTATTAATCAAATTGTTGAAAGATCTAAAAAATATAATTTTACAAAAATTGCAGCAATAGAGTCGCGTGGTTTTTTCTTTTCTTCTGCAGTTTCATATATTTTAAAAAAACCATTTATAATGCTCAGAAAGAAAAATAAATTACCAGCTGATGTACACTCTATTGATTTTGAACTTGAGTATGGAACAGCTACTATTGAAGTTCACAAAGACTCTTTAGATGAAAATGATAGTGTCTTAATTATAGATGATTTAATTGCAACAGGTGGAACTGCTGAAGCTGCTGCAAAACTTGTTGAAATGTCAAAAAGTAAGGTTTCAGCTTTTGTATTTGTGATTAACTTATTCGACTTAGGTGGATCTGATAATTTAGTGAAAAATAATTATAATGTTGAAAATCTAATTGATTTTCCAGGACATTAATTGGTAGCGGGAAGTGGGATCGAACCACTGACCTCAGGCTTATGAGTCCTGCGCTCTAACCAACTGAGCTACCCCGCCATTATTTATAATCGACTTATAATAGAAATCTTTATTGTTTCAATATACTTTTTAAATGAAGTTTTGCTAAATAATAAAATAAACAGTCAAAGCAGTTATAATGGTAACCAAAAAAAATGAGATTAAAATTCTTTTTTTAAAAGATCTTTTTTTATCTAATCGAACTCTATTAAGTAAGATATTTATATTAGTTGTTTTATAGCTATCTTTTTTAAAATCTTTATTCGAACTTACATCTGTTTCTAGTAACGTTATGTCTTGATCCTCTTTTTTCACATCATCATTAAAACAGCAATTAGATATAAATTCAAACTAATTTAAAAAATTAGTTATATATTTTTAAAATTATTAATTTTTAGAGGTTTTTGTAATAATTCAGCAGGATATTTTTTCTTTTCAATTTCGATATACAAATTTTTATTAACTAATTGTTCATTCGAAAAATCATAGTTTAAATAACCAAATGATAGGTTTTTATTATAGTTAAATGAGTAATTTCCAGATGTTGTTTTTCCAATAATTTTGTCATCTAAATATATTGGTTCTTCGTGTAATAAAAGTGGTTCTCCAGATTTACTTTCCTTTAACGTTAACATCACAAATCTTCTGTTTAATTTTTGGTCTTTAATTTTTAGTAATTTTTCTTTTCCTATAAAATCAAATGGTTTTTTATAGCTAATTGCAAAATTTAAACCTGCTTGATATTGATTTTCCTCAGAAGAAATATCATGTCCCCAATGTAAAAAACCACTTTCCATTCTCATTGTATCCATAGTGTGAGCTCCACAATGAGTGAGGTCAAAATCTTTACCAATATTAACTATCAAATTATATATTTCTTTACCCTTGTCTTTTTGAACATAAAGTTCATAACCAAGTTCTCCGACATAAGATAATCTTTGAGCCCAAACATCAATTGAATTTAGACTAATATTTTTACCTGTACCAAATTTAAAATTTTCATTAGATAAATCTTCTTTAGTAATTCTTGATAATAAATCTCTACTTTTTGGCCCAAATATTCCTAAGCATATTAACTCATCTGTTACATCTTTAAATTCTAAATCACTTGATAGATATTTAAGTATATGAGCCTTGTCATGGACTCTAACAGCTGCTGAACTTATTATTCTAAAATGGTCTTTATCAAGACAAACTACTGTTAAGTCTGTTTCGATACCCGCTCCTTCATTGAGCATATGAGTATAAGTGCATTTTCCAATTTCATTTTTAATATTAGCGGTACACAATCTTTGTAATTCTACATACGCTTTTTTCCCTTTAATTTCATATTTTGAAAAAGGAGAAAGTTCAAACAATCCAACATTTTCAATTGTATTTTTACATTCATGTTCAACTGATGGATACCAATTTTGATAATTAAAACTATATTCGTATTCTGACTTAGAGTCATTCAAAGCATACCACATTGGTCGTTCATACTCTCCAGATTGTCCAAAACATGCACCTACTTTTTTTAAATCTTCATGATAGGGAAGTAATTTTTGATTTCTTGAAGTTTTGTGTTGCTTATAAGGCCAATGCATTCCGTACAAATCACCTAAGGTTTCAGTAACCCTATCCATTATAAATTTTTTTGATGAATGAAATTTTTGAAATCTTTTAATATCTAAAGAATATAAATCCTCATTCATGTATCCATTAATCATCCATTCTGCAGTAACTCTTCCAGCTCCTCCTGAGCTTGCAATTCCAATACTATTGAAGCCACAACATGTAAATAAATTTGAAACTTCTTGAGTTTCACCCAACAAATATTGGGTATCAGGTGTAAATGACTCTGGTCCAGAGAAAAATTTTCTAATCCCAGCATTTTCTAATATAGGCAATCTTTTAAATGATTTTTCTAAATAGGGCTCAAAATGATCAAAATCATCTGGAAATTCTCCAAAAGAAAAATCATTTGGCACAATCCCTTTTTCTTTAAATGCATTCTTTGCACCTGGCTCAAAAATACCAACAAGCATCTTTCCAGCATCTTCTTTTAAATAAAGGCAGTCATTATAATCCCTTAAAACTGGAAGATTTTTTGGTAGATCATTCATTGGTTCAGTAATTATGTAGAAATGCTCATTTGGATATAAAGGCACACTTACACCAATGTCTTCACCAATTTGTCTTGACCACATTCCAGTTGCAAGAACTACATATTCACACTCAATTTTACCCTCAGATGTTTCAACACCAACTACTCTATTATTTTTAACAAGTATTTTAGTAACAGGTGTTTTTTCAAAGATTTGAACCCCTTCCATTCTAGCAGCTTTTGCTAAAACATTAGTAACCCCTACTGGATCTGCCTGACCATCTTCTGGCATATAAACACCGCCTAAAATATCTTGATCATTAATTACTGGATATAAATTTTTAATTTGTTGTTTATCTAAAACATCTACATTTACGTCAAACAATTGTGCTGATGTTGCTTGTCTTAGTAATTCTTGAAGTCTTTCTTTTGAGCTTGCAACTGTTATTGCTCCGTTTTGTTTAAGTCCAGTTGAAAGTTCAGTTTTTTTCTCTAGCTCTTTATAAAGATTAAGAGAATACTTTCTAAGTTTTGTTATTGTTGCAGTTGCACCAAGTTGTCCAACTAATCCAGCAGCATGCCATGTAGTACCTGATGTTAATTGATCTCTCTCAAGAAGAATTGTGTCTTTCCATCCAAATTTTGCCAAATGATAAGCAACCGAACATCCGGCTACTCCTCCACCAATTACAACAACTTTAGTGCTGCTTGGTAAAGCTTTTTTCATTTAATTAAATTTTAATGGCCTCTTCTGGGGCTACATAATTATGTCCAAAAACATCTGCTACTGCTTTATAGGTTACATGACCTTTATGAACATTTAATCCAGCTAAAAAGTTTTTATCTTCGTCTAAAGCTTTTTGATAACCTTTATTAGCAAGCTTAACTAAGAAAGGTAAAGTTGCATTATTAAGTGCAAGTGTTGAAGTTCTTGGAACCCCACCAGGCATATTAGCTACACAATAATGAACAACATCATCAACGATATAAGTTGGATCTCCATGAGTAGTTGGTTTACTTGTCTCGACACATCCACCTTGATCAATTGCAACATCAACAATTACTGATCCACGTTTCATTGATTTAATCATATCACGAGTTACTAATTTTGGAGCTTCTGCTCCAGGAATTAAAACACCTCCAACTAAAAGATCAGCTTCGGAAACCAATTTATTAAGATCAATTTTATCACTTTGTTGTGGAATTATTTTATCTCCAAACATTTCAACCAATTGTTTTAACCTTGCTTCAGATTTATCTACAATATGAACTTCTGCTTGCATCCCTGTTGCAATGACAGCTGCATTTTCTCCAACAACTCCACCACCTAAAATAACAACTTTTCCTCCAGAAACTCCTGGAGCTCCACCTAATAAAAGTCCTCTTCCTTTTTGATTTTTTTCCAAACAATGTGCTCCTGCTTGAACTGACATTCTACCTGCAACTGCACTCATTGGTGCAAGCAAGGGTAACCTTCCGTTGTCATCTGTTACAGTTTCGTATGCTATATTAATACTTTTAGATTTAATAAGACCTTCAGTTAATTCTTTTGCAGCCGCAAGGTGAAGATAAGTGTATATAATTTGATTTTCTCTAATCATATCTACTTCAACTTTTTGAGGTTCTTTAACTTTAACTATAATTTCGGCATCATTGAAAATATCAGCCGCACTATTTGCAATTTTTGCACCTACATTTGTGTATTGATCATTTTCAAAACCTGCTTCAAATCCACCATTGTTTTCAACAATTACCTCATGGCCTTCAGATACTAAGGTTTTTACACTTTCTGGAGTAAGACCTATTCTGTTTTCTTGAGGTTTAATTTCTTTAGGTACGCCTATCTTCATAACGTTTCTCTTTTTATTATTAGTTATTAAAAAAACTAATTAGTTTTTTTGGTTTTTTTGATAGTTAGTGATACCTGTTCTCAGTTTATCAATAATTTCATCAATATGTTTTTCTTCACAGATAAATTGTGGAGCAATAATTAAGCAATCTCCAGTAGCTTTAAAATTTACTCCAGCCTCATAACAAGCTTTAAAACACTCATAACCTGCTTTACCTGGTTTGGTATTTAATTTCATATCAATACCACCCATCATTCCATATCCTCTAATGTTATCTACAGACTCTAAGTCTTGAAGAGAGAATAATCCTTTTTGGAAATATGGTGCTAAGTTTTTAGCTCTGTTAAAAATATCATCTTTTTCAAAAATATCTTGCACAGCTAGAGCAGCAGCTACCGCAACTGGAATTCCTGAATAAGTATATCCATGAAATAGTTCAACTGCACCTGTCGGTGAAGCATCCATCACAGCATCATAAATATCATCATGACAAGCAACAACACCCATAGGCACAACACCGTTAGTAGTAGCTTTTGCCATTGTCATTATATCTGGAGTTACACCGAATTCATGAGCACCAAACTTAGAACCTGTTCTACCCCAACCAGTGATTACTTCATCAAAGATTAAAAGTATTCCATGTTTGTCACAAATCTCTCTAAGCTTTTGTAAATATCCTTTAGGTGGAACTAATGTTCCTGTTGATCCAGCAATAGGTTCAACGATACAAGCTGCAATATTTTCTCCACCAAAATTTGCACAAATAGTTTCAAGATCATTTGCTAAATAATCACCTGTTTCTGGTTGACCACTAACAAATTTGTGTTCTGGTAAATGAGTATGTCTAATATGTTGAACACCTGGCATTAAAATGCTTGCAAAAGTTTTTACATTATTAACCATTCCACCAACTGAAACACATCCAATGTTCATTCCATGATATCCTCTTTCACGACCTACAAATCTAAATCTTTGCGCATCCCCTTTTGCTCTATGATAGGCAACTGCAATTTTAATAGCAGTTTCAACAGCAGTTGATCCACAGATTGTAAAAAACATTTTATTTAAATCACCTGGAGTATGTTTTGAAATTTTTGATGCTAATTCAAATGATCCACCAAAACCTTGCTGGAAAGGTTGAGCGTAATCTAAAGTATCTAGTTGTTTTGTTACCGCTTCTGTAATTTCTTTTCTTCCATGACCTAAAGGATTGCAAAATAATCCTGAACTTGCATCAATTTGTGTTTTTCCATGATGCGTTTTTAAATAAACTCCCTTTGCTTCAGTAATTAATCTTGGGTTTGCTTTAAAATCTTTATTAGATGTAAACGGCATCCAATGTTCATTTAATGAATTTGGAACTGAAGTTCTGTTTTCTGAGCTCATAAAAGTTTCTCTCTTTATATTATTTAAATTTGTATTTCTAAATCTACGCCCTCTCTAGACTAAAATAAATACTTTAAAAGAATAATATTGACACAACCATAGATTGAAATCTTTAGTATCTTTTTTTGTTTTACATCGCTCCAAAATTGAATTTTAATATGTGGAATTTAATTAAATTAACTAAGGGGAATAAATGAAAAAAATATTAAGTTTTATTCTTGGATCAATCGTTGCTCTTAACCTTTCTATGTCAGTTGCAAATTCTGCAGCTAAGGAAGTAAGAGTTGCATTCTTTCTAGAATGGCCAACGCCAAACCAAGAAGATAAAGTAAAAGGTATCTATGAAAAAGCACTAGGTGTTCCAGTTAAATGGACTAACTTTTCAAATGGTGGTGCAATGACTGATGCTATGTTAGCAGGAGATATTGATATTTCTTACTCACAAGGTTTAGTACCTTTCATCAACGCTGTTAAATCAAAAGCTCCTTTAAAACTAGTAGATATTGCTATGGAATACGGAATGGGTGGAACAACTTGTGTTACATCTAACGCTTCTGGAATTACAAAAGCAAATGGTTCTGAGTTAGAAGGTAAAAAAGTTGCTGTTCCACTTGGAACAATGGCTGAATACGTTTTTGACGAAAGTATGAAAGTTGTTGGTGCTGATAGATCTAAAATGGATGTTATTCAAATGGACCCAGAAGAAGGTGCTGCTGCTTTAGTAAGTGGTGACGTTGTTATGGCTTGTCTATTTGGTGGTAACTCTATCAAAGCTGCAACTGCAGTTGGAACAAGACTGTTAACAGTTCAAGAAGCTAGAGATGCTGGTATCTTAGGTATAGATATTACATCTGTAACTGACAAGTTCATGAAAGAAAATCCAGGAATGTTAAGAACTTTCATCGAAGTAACTCATGAAGCAAATGCTAGATACGCTGCTGGTAAATCAGATATGAACGTAATAGCAAAAGACGCTGAAATGAAACTTGGTGATATGAAAGAAACAATCGGTGGATTTAAATTCCTTACACCTTCAGAAACTGAACAATCTATGACTTCTGGAAACCTTGCTGGTTTCTTAAAAGGAATGGGTACTCCAGACGGAGCAGTTGATACAAGCTTTTTACCTCTTTAATTTTAGAGCGTAAAATAAATTTTAATAGGCGCCAATTAGAAATAGTTGGTGCCTATTTTTTTAAAATATTCTAATATAATATATTCTTATGAGTGATTTGGTTTCTCAACATCTAAATATGATTTTTAAAACTCCTAAAGGAGAAACTGTTCATGCTTTAAAAGATGTAAACTTCACTCTTAAAAAAGGAGAACTTTTAACTGTTCTTGGTCCCTCTGGATGTGGGAAAACAACTTTGCTAAACATTACTGCTGGATTTTTAAGACCCACTTCAGGTCAAATTACCTTAGGCAATAATGAAATAAATGGACCTGGTGTTGAAAGAGGAATGGTATTTCAACAAGGTGCTTTATTTGAATGGTTAACAGTTGCTGAAAACGTGAATTTTGGATTAAGAATGAAAAAAGAAGATCCAATTGAAACAGCCAAAAAAGTTGATGAATGGCTAGAGATTGTTGGTCTTCAAGGATTTGGAAACACTCCAACTTATCAATTGTCTGGTGGTATGCAGCAAAGGGTTGCTCTTGCAAGATGTTTGATTAATGATCCAGATTTAATTTTAATGGATGAACCTTTGGGGGCACTTGATGCTCTTACTAGAGAGAAAATGCAATCTTTAGTCTTAAAGATTTGGAAAGAAACAGGAAAAACAATTATTTTAATTACACACTCAGTTGAAGAAGCATTGTTACTTGGAGAAAGACTTTATGTAATGGCTCCAAGACCAGGTAGAATACATAAAGAGTATAACCTTCCGTTTGCATCAATGGGACTTAAAGAAGATTTAAGAGATATTAAAAACTTAAAAGATTTTACCAGTAAAAGAGAAGAAATTTTAACCATGATATGGAATATGGAAGAAGAAATAATGGGTAAAGATTCATAAAATGTTTACTCAATTTATAACCTTTGCAATTATTGTAGCCATTATTGGTTGCATTATGTATGGCCGAAAGCTTATTCGAACAGAAAAAGTTGATGCTGTTTTTGGAAATCCAGAAAGAGCCAAAGGTGGTACTCATTGGATCATTGTTGGCAGTAGTGTCATATTATTAACATGGCTTTATTATTCTTGGGATATTGCAAAATCATTTTATCCTCAATCAGCTAATGAATTGTGTCAAGTTGGTAAAGTAAACGACTCTTTATTATCATTAAAATATTTGTTCCCTATTGAAGAAAGGGAATTCAAAAGCACATCAATTATTAAAGCTGAAAATAAAAATATAACCAAGCTTAAAAATGAAATTCAAAATTCAACAGAAATTAGTGATCAACATAGATCTTTTTTAATTGGATTAATTGATAAAACAAAATCAACTATTCCATTACTAACAAATGAAAATTTGTTAGATAATGAAACAAAAGTTAAGATAAGTGAACTTGCAAATAAAATTGATCAATTATCAATAGAATTTCAAAAAGAAGATTATCCGTATGAGACAGCTGAACAAAGAAATAAAAGATTACAAGACGCTCAAGCAGAAGGTGGCTGGGGTGCATCAGGTACTGCTGTAGAGAATACAGTTGAAGTTCCAACAATTCCAAAAACAGATAAAGGATTGAAATTTGATGCTGCTGCTCAAGAGTTAAAAGTTATTAGTGATCAATTCTTTAAATTAAGAAATCATAATTTCCAATACAAGTCTGTCATGAAGGAAATTAAAGATGATGTTAAAGCATTTAGAAAAGCAGCATCAGATAGTGAAGAAGTAGCCTCAACCTTAGCGAAAGATGTTCTTAAAATTGCAAGAAGAATTGAATACGCGAGTATTTTCCCACCAAATACATTGGATGGGATGCAAAAATCGATACTTACCTTTGACGAAGTTCAAAAAAATGAACAAGGCTCATTAAGACTAGTTGATATTCTTTTATTTCCAGCTGGAACAATTGTATCCAGTGGTCCTAATTGCTCTGAACAGGGTTCAGGTAGATGGCTGCCTAAACCGTCAGATACACTAAATAAATTTATCCTTTTATCAAAACCAAGTGTTGGATTTAAAAATATCCCACTACTTTGGTTTGAAATGATGGATGTGAGTAAAATAGTTGGTTTTATTTTACCAGATTGGATCGCTGATGTAATACCTGGAAAGTACCCTGTCCATAATGAATTTGGTGTAGTTGAGCCTAACTTTAAAAGTAAAGTTTTAAGTGTTGTAACTGGTGAGTTTAGTTTATTTAAAATACCCGTCCCAATGGGCCATATATGGGACTCTTTTTTAAGAGTGTTCTTAGGTTTAATTCTTGGAATTATATTTGGTGTACCTTTAGGATTGTTTATGGGTCTAAATAGATTTGCAAAAGGATTTTTTGATCCATTAATTGAACTTTATAGACCTGTACCTCCACTTGCTTGGGCTCCACTTATTATATCTGTTTTAGGTATTGATAACGTTGGAAAAGTATTTTTACTTTTCATGGTATCGTTTTCTATCATGATTATATCTGCTAGAGCTGGTGCATCTGGAACTCAATTATCTAAAATTCATGCATCTCACTCATTAGGTGCTTCTAGATGGCAAATACTTCGATATGTAATATTTCCAAACTCATTACCTGAGATTTTAACTGGTGTTAGAGTTGCAATTGGTATGTGTTGGGGAACATTAGTTGCTGCTGAGTTTTTAGCGGGAACTACTGGTATCGGTTTTGTTGAAAACGTAGCTAAAAAATACTTCCAATATGAGGTTATTTGGATCACAATTTTTGTGATGGGGATGCTTGGGTTACTATTTGATGTAACTTTAAGAAAACTTATAGACAAATATATTCCATGGCGTGGTAAAGGGTAATCGTGAAAACCCCAATTCTTAAAAAAGAAATCATAAAAATATTTCAAAAATATGGTCTTAGCAAAGATCATGCTTTGATTTCAGCTAATGCATTAATTAATGCAGAATTAGTTGGAGCCTATGGACACGGTCTATCTCGACTAAAAATGTACTGTGATCGTATTTCAAAAAAAGTAATTAATCCAAAACCTAAAATTAAAATTAAAAAAATTTCACAATCTATTTCTCACATTGATGCAAATAATAGTATTGGCTTTGTAGCTGCAGATCTTGGAATTAAAACTGCAATTAAACATGCTCAAAAAACTGGTATTGGAATGGTTGCTGTTAAAAATAGTGGTCACTATGGATTGTCAGGTTATTACGCTGAACAAGCTGTAAAGAAAAATTTAATTGCAATGATTTATACCAATGCACCACCAGCAGTTGCTCCACATGGTGCTTTAAAAAGTTTATTTGGCACAAACCCAGTTTGCTTTGGAACGCCTACTGGTTCAAAAATTCCTTTTATTTTAGATACATCTATCTCTGTGATTAATAGAGGAAAAATTAGAGTAGCTGCAAGAAATAATCAAAAAATTCCAGAAGGTGTAGCTTTAGATAAATTTGGTAACCCAACAACAGATGCAAAAAAAGCATTAGCAGGAGTTCAATTACCAATAGCAGGTTTTAGAGGATCAGGTCTTGCTTGGATGGTTGATATTTTAAGTGGAGTTTTAACAGGTGGAAATCATGCAGGACGTGTTAAAGATCCTTTTGATGATTTTTCTGGTCCACAAAATATAGGTCATCTGTTCATAACTTTTAAAGCAAATTTATTTCAAAAAAATTACAATCAGAGAATAAAAGATAATATTAAAACAATAAAAAAACTTCCAAAAATTAAAGGTGTTAAAGAAATAATGTACCCAGGACAAAATAAGTTTAATCGATATACGCAAAATCTAAAAAAAGAAATCTCAATATCAAATATTATTAAAAAAGATATTGAAACTCTAATAAATAAATAAAGATGTGACTCCGATAATGATTATCAGAGTAAAAAAAATAATTACTTTGATAATACTTTCTTTTCGTTGTTGATTTTTAAGTCTCCTTCTTAATTCATGCACACACAAATTTTTTGAGGTCTCTACTTCACTTGAATTATTTTCAATTTTGTTAGAATTAATTTCTAACTCATCTTTACTCATAAATGACAGTTAACCAATATTATATAAAAAATAGAATATGCATATTGACCAAAATGGGTGAGGCTAATTTTTATATATATTTGATTTAGAAATTATAATTTCTAAGTAGAAAGAATTGTTAAAACACCTATAGAAACACATACGCCTGAAAAAATAATATTTCTTTTAAATTTATCTTTTTTTTTCTGATCTATTATTCTTTGCTTTAGAACATCAACGTTAACTCTTACTGGAGTATCTCCAATTTGAGAGGGGGTCTGAACAACATCTGATGTTCTATTTAAGCTTTCCATACTCATAGCTTAATTAACCATCTAAAAACCTCTTATTAAATAGATGTATTGTCCAAAATGGGTTGACTCATACCTTGTACTTGTTCATATTGGGTTTTTTTTAAAATATGAAACTTCTACCTAGTGTATCAACTCAAATTGATGAAAAAATTATTAATAAAGTAATTCAAAAAAAATTTGCTTTGTTATCCTCCTATTATTATTATTTCATAAGTAATTGGCTTATTAGGGCTTATAAACGTTACAATGATATTGATAAATTTTTAATCATTATTTATCTAATCCATAAAAATCTAATATTTTACAGAAAAAATGCACTCGTAATTGATTATGAGTCTTTTTATAAAGAAAGAACTCTTGAAATTGAGAAAATTAATATTTCAGATATCTCTCATGATCTAAAGATACCCAAGGAAAGTGTTAGAAGAAAAGTTTTAGATCTAGAAAAAAAAGGAGCGATTAAAAAAATTAGCAAAAAGATATTTGTCGATAAATCAACATTTGTTAATGCTAAAGCAACTGACACAATTAAGGAGCTTTCCATTTTATTAAATGAATTTAACAAACTACTAAAAGAAGAAAAAGTAACAAAAAGTGTTTTTCAATTAGAAGAAATTAATAATTCAATTAAAAAGAATTTTTCTTTTTGTTTATATCAATTAAATAAATTTCTCTTCATTTATTTAAATAGATGGAGGCAAGAAATGCCAGATTTAGAAACTTTGACTGTTGCTATGCTTGTAGTATTAAACGCAACTGAAAATAAAAACTTTAAACCTTCAAAATTAAGTATCAAATCATATAGAGAAGAAATTATGGGATCAGATACTAAAGGTGTTAACGCAATGTCTATTTCAGATATAACAGGAATTCCAAGACCTACAGTGGTAAGAAAACTAAAATGGTTAATAGATAAAAAATTTTTAATTATAAATGATAAAAAATTAATTTCTTTAGATGCCAAAGGTAGCACTTTTAAAAAAAACTAAAAACTTACAAGATGAAAATATGTTAAGTTTTAGTAATTTTATCTACAGATTATTTAATCAAATTAAAGTTATTAATTCTTAATTAGATTTTCTTAAAATATATATAAATATAAAACCAGTTATATACATTATCAGTGCATAAGCAGCTGTAGGTACAACGTAAGCAATATCATCAAAAATTAATGTTGCAACAAATACAGCTAAAGTTCCATTTTGTAAACCGCACTCTAATGCAATACATTTTTGTTGAGCCACACCAGATACAAACTTTTTAGCAATAAAAAATGCTATTATCATCATTACTATATTTAAAATTAAAACAGCTAACCCTGCTTGAGCAAGATAATCAAAAATATTGTCTTTTTCTTCGATCCAAATAGCAGCAAAGACAATTATAAACAACCAACCAGTCATTTTATTAATAATATTAATTTTGGATGAAATAAAGTTTTCAGCCAAACCTCTGATAATCATCCCAATAATAACTGGTACTGTTACAACTAAAGCCATCTTCATAGCAATACCTGTCATTGAAATATCTGATGTAATAGAAACTCCAAAAAAATTAGCTGAATTAATAACTATAAATGGAACGGATATAATGCTTAATAAACTTGTAACTGCAGTTAATGAAATTGATAAAGCAACATCTCCGTTAGCAAATTTCGTTAATACATTTGAAGTAACGCCCCCTGGTGCTGCTGCAATTATCATCAAACCTATGGCAATTGGTGTAGGTAAATTTAATATCAAAGCTACACCTAAAGCAATAATGGGTAGAATTAATAATTGTGAAAAAAAACCTACAAAAAAATCTTTAGGAACTCTTAATATTCTTACAAAATCTTTTATCGATAAACCAAGTCCAAGTCCAAGCATGATTAATGCAAGACAAATTGGTGCAATCTTAGTTACAATTCCCATACCATTCTTCCCTATTCTAACGTTATATTAATTATTAAGAAAATACCATTTTTTTTAAACCTACAATTGTATGTAATTTTATAACTTTTAAAAAAATAGTGACAACTAAGCAAGATTCATAATACATTTTTAAAATAAATATTAACCTTAGAGAGGAAATAATGAAAAATATAATGAAACTAGCTTCAATTGCTTTGGTTCTTTTATTTACATTGTTCGGGCTAACAAACAAAGCTTCTGCTGCAAAACTTACTTTATATTGCAGTGTTGAAATTGATGTTTGTGAAATGCTTGAACAAGCTTATGAAAAAGAAACAGGCACTAAAGTTGCAATGACAAGAGCAAGTAGTGGTGAAACATTTGCTAAAATAAAAGCAGAGTCATCTAATCCAAAAGGAGATGTTTGGTTTGGTGGAACAGGTGATCCACACCTTACAGCTGCTCAAGAAAATCTTACTGCAGAATATAAATCAAAACATTTTAATGACTTATTACCTGCAGCACAAAATCAAGCAGTAAATGCAAACTATAAATCTGTTGGTATTTATGTTGGTGCTTTAGGTTTTGGATATAATAAAGAACTTTTAGCAAAAAAAGGTTTACCAGCTCCAAAATCATGGATGGATTTAACTAAACCTATTTATAAAGGTGAAATCCAAATAGCTAATCCAAATTCATCTGGAACAGCTTACACAACATTAGCAACAATTATTCAGATTTTTGGTGAAGATAAAGGTTGGGATTATATGAAAGCTCTTCATATGAACATCAATACTTACACTAAATCTGGTTCTGCTCCAATTAAAGCAACTGGTAGAGGTGAAAACTTAATTGGTATTTGTTTCCAACATGATGGTGTAAAACAAACTAAAAAAGGTTTACCTGTTGTAACTGTATCTCCTGAAGAAGGAACTGGTTATGAAGTTGGATCTATGAGTATTATTGCAGGTGCAAGAAATATGAAGGAAGCTAAAAAGTTTTATGACTGGGCTTTAAGTCCTGCCATACAAACTATGGTTTTCACTTCAGGAAAATCTTTGCAAGTACCATCTAATACTAAAGCACAAGCTGATCCCGATGCTCCAGATTTATCAACTATAAACTTAATTGATTACAATTTTAAAGTTTATGGAGATAAAAGTACTAGAGCAGGCCTGTTATCCAAATGGGATAACGACGTATCTGTAATTCCTAGATAATATTTAGGAATTAATGAGAGGACTCGTTATCTGTTGGATGCTCATAGGAGGATTGGGTTTCCTAATCTTTCCTTGGTATGTAACGGGTGACGGGTTTTTCTCGATTAACTGGATAAAAGAATATTCTTTAGAGAATTACGGTTCAGCCCTACCCCAGGTATTTATTAACAGCAAATATTGGTTATTACCTTTAGTAGTTCCTTTATTATTTCCCTTAACTACTCTTAAATTAAATCAAAACAATCCTCTTTATTCAAAGATTTTTTTATATTCAGGATTATTTGGTTTTTTCTATTTTTTTCTTCAAGGATTTTCAATTGGAATAAGAGGGTGGAATTTTGAGATTTTTCAATCAATTTTTGGTGATGTTGAAAATCAATTTGGAGTTGGATCTGGTGCTGTTTTAACTTGTTGTACCTTTGTATTTTATATTACACATGGCCTTTCATCACGTGGGTGGCTTAATGGTGATAATTTTATAGTTGGTAGTATTGGAAGTATCATAATTTTAGTATCAACCTTTGTTTTTTTTCCAATATTTAGAATGTTTACAGTTGCCTTTAAAGGAACTGAAGGTGGATATGAAATAAGTAATTTCTCAGACAAAATATTTAATAAAGGAATTTGGGGATTAGATTGTCTTTATAGTGATTATGCTTGTGGAGTTTTTTGGAACACAGTTACAATGGGAACTCTCACTGCATTTTCATCAACTGTTTTGGGGCTAGCTTTTGCATTATTGGTTGCAAGAACTAGTTTTAAATTTAAAAAAATAATTAGGATATTATCTGTTCTACCCATAATCACTCCACCGTTTGTAATAGGTTTGGCCATAATAATTTTATTTGGAAGAACTGGTGTAGTAAGTAGTTTTCTTGAATGGGGTTTTGATATTGAACCTTCTAGATGGATTTATGGATTACCAGGGATATGGTTTGCACAAACACTTGCTTTCACCCCAATTGCATTTTTAGTTTTAATTGGAGTTGTTGAAAGTGTAAGTCCTTCAATGGAAGAGGCTTCTCAAACATTAAGAGCATCTAGGTGGCAAGTTTTTAAAACCGTTACTTTACCATTGATGAGGCCAGGAATAGCAAATGCATTTTTACTTGGCTTTATTGAAAGTTTAGCAGACTTTGGTAACCCATTAGTACTCGGAGCCGAATATGATGTTTTATCTACAGAAATATTTTTTGCTATTGTTGGAGCACAATATGATGAAACAAAAGCTGCAATACTAGCAATGATTTTATTATCTGTTGTTCTGGTAGTATTTTATCTTCAAAATCAATGGTTAGGAAAAAAATCTTATATTTCAATTTCTGGAAAAGGTGACAGCGGAGTTCATCCAGAACTTCCTAAAAAAGCAAAGTGGATGATTTATTCAACTGTACTTCCATGGGCATCAATTACTTTTATAATTTACGTAATGATTATGTTTGGAGGTTTTGTTGAAATGTGGGGTGTTGATCACAGTTTTACTTTAAAGCATTATATCGAAGCATTTAGTATTGATTGGGTCAAAGAAAGAGGATTGTTGTGGACGGGTACAGCATGGAATTCATTTAACACAACATTTGCAATAGCAATAATTTCAGCTTTTCCGACTGCAGCAATAGGAATTTTAACTGCCTATCTACTAACGAGACATAAATTCAAGGGAAAAAATGCTTTTGAATTTGGTACAATGTTAAGCTTTGCAATCCCTGGAAGTGTAATTGGGGTAAGTTATGTTTTTGCCTTTAACGTTCCTCCTCTTGAGCTAACTGGAACAGGGATTATTTTAGTTATTGCTTTTGTATTTAGAAATATGCCTGTTGGAGTAAGAGCAGGAATAGCTGCAATGAACCAGCTTGATCCCCATTTAGATGAAGCCTCCTCTACTTTAAATGCTTCCAGTTCTCAAACATTTAGAAATGTAATTCTTCCATTGCTTAAACCTGCAATTACGGCATCATTAGTTTTTAGCTTCGTAAGAGCTATGACAGCAATTAGTGCTGTTATTTTCCTTGTGAGTGCTAATTATGACTTGGCAGTTTCATATATTTTAGGAAGATTAGAAAATAATGACTATGGACTTGCAATAGTATATTCATCAGCCTTAATTGTTGTTATGTTATTAACAATTACGTTAATGCAATTAATAATTGGAAAACGAAAATTAGGTAGAAGAGACCAGTCTGCTGGAATTTTACAAGGAAACTTAGGATAATGAAAAAAGCTGAAGTTAAATTTGAAAATATAACCAAAAAATTTAATGAAACTGTCGCTGTTGACAACGTAAGTTGTAATTTTGAAGCCGGAACTTTAACAACCTTACTTGGTCCATCTGGATGTGGAAAAACTACATCTTTAAGAATTATTGCGGGACTTGAAAGAGCCACAAGTGGAAAAATTTTAGTTGATAATGAGGATGTTACATTGCTACCAGCAACTGACAGGGATGTTTCAATGGTATTTCAATCTTATGCATTATTTCCGCACATGAGCGTAATTGAAAATGTTTCATATGGACTAAAGATGATCAATGTAAATAAAGAGGAATATATTGAAAAAGCTCTAGAAACATTAAAATTAGTAAATTTAGAAGGTTATGAAAATAGAATGCCTTCTGAACTATCCGGAGGACAGCAACAACGTGTTGCTGTAGCTAGAGCTATTGTTTTAAAACCTAAGGTATTATTATTTGACGAACCTCTTTCAAACTTAGACGCTAAACTAAGAAGACAGGTTCGAGAAGATATTAGAGAAATTCAACAAAAACTTGGTGTAACCACAATTTATGTTACTCATGACCAAGAAGAAGCTCTAGCAATTTCTGATAAAGTAATTGTAATGAATAAAGCAGTAATTGCGCAAGAAGGTAGTCCGAAAGATCTTTATAACTTTCCAAAAAATAAATTTGTTGCTAATTTTATTGGGGATGCAAATGACGTCACAGCAGACATAGTTGATAAACAATCTAATATTTATGAATTAAAATTAGCTGAAATGAATGTGAAAATTGAAATCAATAAAGATTTAAGTGACAAAGCTTCTCTAGCTTTAAGACCTGAAAAAATAAAAATTAACAGAACTAAAAATGAAAATTGTATTCATGCAACGGTAAAGAGTGCTTCTTTTGTTGGTAGCAGTTATCAATATATTTTAAGCTCTAAAATTGGAGAATTATATGTTGTTTCAGGAGATACAACTGACATATTTAAAGTTGGTGAAGAGGTATTTTTAAGTATTGATGAAAAAGATATCAAAATTTTAAATGACTAAACTGACCACCTCTTTCATCGTATGGATCATATCTTAAACTTCTTAAGAATTTTATAATATCATTCACGAGTAAATCTGGTTTTTCCCAAGCAGCAAAATGACCACCTACTGGCATTTCTGACCATTGTTTAATATTAAAAATTCTTTCTACATAAGATCTTGGTGGCCACTCAGACATTTCAGCAGGAAATTTTGCTACAGCTGTTGGAATTTCTATCTTTTTAAAATTTTGTGGAAAAAATCTACCCCCTTCTTCTCTTCTTCCATAATAAATCCATGTCGATGAGGCAAAGGTTTTTGTTAAAATATAAACCATAATATTTGTTAATAGTTGATCTTTAGAGTAAACACTCTCAATTTTGCCATTCTTAAGATCAGACCAAGAATATATCTTCTCCATTATCCAAGCAGCTATTCCAACTGGACTATCCATTAATCCATAACTTAATGTTTGCGGTTTAGTTGCTTGTTGTGTTCTGTACCCATCCTCCATAATTTGATCTTTATCAAATCTTTTTTGCCATTTTTTTTCTTCAGAAGATTGTGGGCCTTCTGGATGGCGCATAGTCAGACAATTTATATGAATTGCTTTACAAAACTTTGAATGATCATAACCAAGCCAATTAGCAATTGTTGCACCCCAATCCCCACCTTGAGCAATGTATTCTTTATACTTAAGATTTTTTGTCATAAGTTTATTAAATATTTTAGCCATTTTTCTTGGACCAATTGGTTTAGCCAGATTATTAGAAAAACCAAATCCAGGTAAAGAAGGAACTATTACATCAAATGAGTTTTTTTTATCCCCTCCAAATTTTTCAGGATGGGCAAGTTTTTCTATAATATCTAAAAACTCAACTATAGAACCTGGCCATCCATGCATTAATAATAAAGGAACAGAATTTGGACTACTTCCTTGTTCTTTTATGAAATGAATTTTATCTCCATCTACAGTTGTGGTAAAATTTGAAAATTTATTAAGTTTTGTTTGTTGTTTTTTCCAATCAAAATCTGAAACCCAATATTTACATAATTCTTTTAGATATTTTTTATTGGTTCCATGATCCCATTTATTTAAATTAGAAATAGAGTCCCAAGGATAGTCTTTTACTTTCTGATAAATTAAAGATATTTCTTTTTTAGTAAAATTAATGTTGAATTCTTTAATCATTTAATATCAAAAATAATAAAATCTACTATATACATTTTAAAATTTAATTATAATCATTGTTTATGCTTTCAAATAAAGAAATAGTCTGCCCAAATAACCTGTTAGATAAAGCTCAAGAAAAAAAAGGTGTAAAAGTTGCAGTTGTGAATGCTGGAAAACCATTACCCATGCTTTCTGTTCAAGATGCGGTAGCAGAAAATTTAATTGAACCTATTTTTATTGGTGACAAAAAAGAAATTCTAAAATGTGCTGAAGATTTAAAATGGGACATTTCAAATTTTGAAATTATTGATGAGCCTGTTGAAAATAATACGGCTAAAATAGCAGCACAACTTGCAAGCAAAGGTAAAATAAAAATAATTGTCAAAGGTCATATTCATACAGATGTCTTGATGAAAGAAGTTTTAAAACGAGAATATAACTTGCTAGGCAAAACAAGATTAAGTCACATCTGGCATATGACAGTTGCAAAAGATGACAAACCTTTAATCATCACTGACGGTGCGTTAAATGTTTTGCCTAATGTCAAAACTAAAATGCATATTCTAAAAAATGTAATAAATTTTTCAAATAGAATAGGAATTTCTAGACCAAAAGTAGCTGTTTTATCAGCAACTGAAGAAGTTCTAGAAAGTGTTCCAAGTTCTTTAGATGCAGCTGAAATTACAAAATTAGCAAAAGATGAAAATTTAGAAGCTGATGTTTTTGGACCACTTGCATTTGATAATAGTATTTCAAAAAAATCTGCAGCTATAAAAGGAATTAAAAACATAGTTGCTGGTGAAGCAGATGTATTATTAGTTCCAAGTGTAGAAACTGGAAATGGATTAGTTAAAATGATGATTTATTTTATGGGAGCGTGTGCTGCAGGAGTTGTCGTTGGTGGAAAAGTTCCAGTGGTAATTACAAGTAGATCTGATGAAGCTCAAGCAAGATTAGCCTCTATTGCAGCAGCGGTAGTTGCTTTAGATTAATTCTAAATTATACCCATGAAGCCTTTTGATTATATAAGTTTATATTTTTTGGTTATTATTTTATGTGCCGTAAGTGTTAATATTGGTTACAGACTTTACTTTTAAAACATTGAAATAAAACGCTATATACTTTATTAAAGTCTTCTTAAAATAAAGGACACAATCAATGGCAATACAATATTTAAAAAAATCACCTAAAACATCATCTACAGATGACACAAAAACAACTGGAATAGTTCAGGATCTTTTAAAGGATATTGAAACTACTAAAGAACAAGGCTGTATCGATTTAACTAAAAAATTTGATAAATATGATGGTGATATTATTGTTTCCAAAGAGAGAATTGAAGAAATCAAAAAAACACTTGATCAAAAAACTAAAGATGACGTCCAATTTTCATACGATAGAGTTAGAAAGTTTGCTGAAGCTCAATTAAAAAACTACGGTCAAGATTTTGAAGTAGAATTGTCAGAAGGATTATTTGCTGGACAAAAGCTTGTTCCAGTAAACACTGCTGGCTGTTATGTACCTGGTGGGAGATATGCTCATATAGCATCTGCTGTCATGAGTGTTACAACTGCAAAAGTAGCAGGTGTTAAAAATGTAATTGCTTGTAGTCCTCCAAAAGAAGGTGTGGGAGCTCATCCAACAATTGTTTATACTGCTGATTTATGTGGAGCTGATGTAATCTTAAATTTAGGTGGAGTTCCAGCGATTGCTGCAATGACAAATGGTTTATTTAATAATCCACCAGCTGATATTATTGTTGGTCCTGGCAATCAATTTGTTGCGGAAGCTAAAAGAATTTTGTTTGGTAAAGTTGGAATTGATTTATTTGCAGGTCCTACAGAAATTGGAATTATTGCGGACGCTAAAGCTGATCCTGAGATTGTAGCTGTTGACTTAGTTGGCCAAGCTGAGCATGGATATAATTCACCTTGTTGGTTGTACACAACAAGTAAAGATCTTGCTGAAAAAGTTATGAAAAGAGTACCTGAATTAATCGCAGAACTTCCAGAAGTTCCAAGAACAAATGCTGATGCAGCATGGAGGGATTATGGAGAGGTAATTCTTTGTGATACGGATGAAGAGATGGTTAAAATTAGTGATCAATACGCTCCTGAACACCTAGAAGTCCAAACTGAAAATTTAAAATGGTTCCATGAACGATTAACAAATTATGGTTCATTGTTTGTTGGTGAAGAAACAACCGTTGCTTACGGAGACAAATGCTCAGGAACTAATCATATTTTACCAACCAAAGGTGCCGGTAGATATACCGGAGGTTTATTTGTTGGAAAATTTATTAAAACCTTAAGTTTCCAAAGAATGACTAAAGAATCTACTGAATTAGTTGGTGCTGCAGCAGCTAGAATATCTAGATATGAAGGTATGGAAGCACATGCAAGAACTGGGGATGTAAGATTAAAGAAATACGGTTATAGTAATTAAAAAGGAGAATTATATGGCTACTTACGAATGTTCAAAATGTGGAATGTCAGTTAATGCTACTTGCGGTAAATGCAATGAGCCTCTTGTAAATGACATGCTTAAACTTGATGATGGAAGTGAAGTTCAAATATCAAAATGTCCCTCTGACCACGGTAAAATAAAATCACCGTTGTGTTGTGGGCAAGATATGACTTGTAACGTCTAAAATAGATTAAGAAATATAAATACTGTTAAAGCACTCATAAAAACAATAATAAATAAGTTTATTATTTTCCAAATATTTTTTCTTTGAGTGTACTTTGATAAAAATTTAGATAAATATCCTATTAAAAAGAAAAATAAAAAAGAAGCAACTGATGCTCCTATCCCAAATATGATCTTGTCATTTATTAAAAAATTTTTTGAAAAATTTCCAAGAAAAAAAACTGTGTCTG